>JAFEEP010000214.1 GCA_018241045.1 Pseudomonadota bacterium
CGGCAGCGGCATCGCTCTTTCAGCGCGGGCGGTGCTGTGTACCCCAACCCGCGGTGATGAACAGCGCCCGCGCCGCTTCCGCGACATCGGCGGTGTGCCACACCCCGGGAGGATTGATCGCATATTCGCCCGGCGCCAGCGCCACCTCGTCCCGTCGGCCATCGGGAAACTCCTGATGCAGAACCATCGCGCCGGACAGGCACAGCACCACCTCATCGCCTTCGGGGTGCATTTCCCAACTGGTCCAGCTCTCCTCGAAAGCATGGATGGTCACCAGCCGCCCTTCCCGGCCATCGGCCGCGGTGCGGGCGACATAGGCCTCGTACCAGTCCAAGCCGCCGGTAAAATCAGGCTGCTGCCGCGCTGTGCCGCCCAGGCCGAGGTGGATCGGGAAGCGTTCAAGCGGGGTGCCGGGCACGGCGCCCTAACCCATGACGAAGGCGTTGAGCTTGTTGCCGTCGGGATCGCGGAAATAGGCGGCATAGAATCCGCCGTCGCCGCGCGGCCCCGGCGCGCCTTCATCGCTGCCGCCGTGATCGAGCGCGATCTTGTAGAGGCGGTCGACCTGTGCCGTGTCCTTGGCCTCGAACGCGGCCATGACCCCGTTGCCGACCGTCGCCGGATTGCCATCGAACGGCTTGGTTGCGGCGATCCCGCAGCCACCGCCCGGCGTGCCCCAGGCGATGAAGCTGTCGAACTCCATCATCCGCCCGCTGCCCATTTCGGCGGCCATGGCATCATAGAACCTGGCGGCGCGCGGCAGGTCGTTGGTGCCCACCGTGACATATCCGATCATCACTTCTCTCCTGTCGAGTCGAAAAGGAACATTACAAGAACAATCGAACTCTCACAAGGGCGCGCAGGCCGCCTCCAGCCAGACCCGGTCGGCGCCGTCAAGCTGCGGCGCGAGCAGCGCCTTGACCTGGGCGTGGTAGGCGTTCCACCAGGCGATCTCTTCCGGCGTCAGCAGCGCCACATCGACCAGGGTGGTGTCGATCGGGGCGAAGGTCAGCGTCTCGAAACCGAGGAAGCGGCCTTCCGCGCCGGGAATCGCCCGCTCCTCGACCAGCACCAGGTTTTCGATGCGGATGCCGAAATCGCCCGCCTTGTAGTAGCCCGGCTCGTTCGACAGGATCATGCCGGCGAGCAGCTCCTGTCCGGTCCCGGCCTGGCCGCCCTGGGCCTTGGCGATACGCTGCGGCCCTTCGTGGACGGCGAGGAAGCTGCCGACGCCGTGGCCGGTGCCGTGGGCATAGTCGAGCCCTGCGCTCCACAGGAACTGGCGCGCCAGGGTGTCGAGTTGGCTACCCACCGTCCCCTGCGGGAATATTGCCAGAGCGAGCGCGATGTGGCCCTTGAGTACGCGGGTGAAGCGGTCCTTGTGTTCGGCGCTGGGTTCACCCGGGCCGATCCACACGGTACGGGTGATGTCGGTCGTGCCATCGGCATATTGCCCGCCAGAATCGACCAGATAGACCGAACCCGGCTCGATCGGGATGTTGGAGTGCTCATCCACCTTGTAGTGCGGGCTGGCGGCGTGCGGGCCAGCGGCGCTGATCGTGTCGAACGACAGGTCGCGCAGCAGGCCGGTTTCCGCGCGGAAGGCCTGCAATCTGGCGGCGGCGGCAAGTTCGTCGATGCCACCCTTGGGCGCTTCGATGCTCAGCCAGTGGAGAAACCGGGCGATCGCCGCGCCGTCGCGGGCCTGGGCGGCGCGCTGGCCGGCCTGCTCGACTTGGTTCTTGACCGCCTTGGGCAGCACGGTCGGGTCAGTCAATTCGATCACCTGCGCCCCGGCATCGGCCAGCGCCGCGAATACGGCCTGGACCGCGCGTTCGGGATCGACTGCGACCTTCTTGCCGGTCAGCGCCCGCAATTGCGGGACGAATGCCTCGCGCGGGCGTATCGTTACGGCATTGCCGAGGTGGGCGCGCAGCTCGGGCGTCACCTTGTCCTCGGCGATGAACAATTCGGCGGTTCCGTCTGCGTGAGCGAGGACGAAGGACAGCGCGACGGGCGTGTGATCGACATCGGCCCCACGGATGTTGAGCAGCCAGGCGACTCCGTCGAGTGCCGAGACCACTGCTGCATCCAGCCCGCGCGCGGCCAGCCATTCGGCGACCTGGCTGCGCTTGGATTCGCTCGATTGTCCGGCCAGTTCAGTCGGATGGACCAGCGCCGGGGCGGGCGAGGGGGCGGGTTGATCGGACCAGATCGCATCGATCGGATTGTCCGCGACCGGGATCAGCACCGCGCCCTTGGCCGCGATGGCCTTGGCCGTCGCTTCGACCCAGGGCTTGCCGTGGAGCCACGGATCGAAGCCGATCCGTGCGCCGGGCTCGACGTTGTCGGCCAGCCAGGCGGCAATCGAAGTGGCGGGGACCGACTGGTATTCATACAGCCGCCCATCGACCTGTTCGCGCACTTGCAGGGTGTAACGCCCATCGACGAACATCGCCGCTCCAATTCCTTTGCCGGCGTTCGCCAGCACAGCCGCCGATCCGGCAGAGCCGCCAAAGCCGGTCAGCCAACCGAGCCGCTGGGCATAGCCGCCGACATATTCGCTCATATGCTCGTCGGAGATCGGGATCACGAAGCCGTCAAGCTCGCGCTTTTTCAATTCCTTGCGCAGCGCATCAAGCCGCGCTTCATGGGTGTTCATCAGCATGGGTTGCAGTCCTTCTGCCCCCAACATAGAGCCGGGGAATGAGCATTGCCACACCCCCCGTCGCCAAGAAGCAGCCGCACGTCGAAAACCACCACGGCATCGAACTGTCCGACGACTACGCCTGGCTGCGCGATCCCGGCTATCCCGAGGTCAAGGACGCGGAGATTCTCGCTCACCTTGAGGCGGAGAACGCTTGGTTTGAAACGCGCATGGCCGGGCAGCAGGACCGGATCGACGCGCTGTTCAGGGAAATGCGCGCGCGGATCAAGGAAGCCGACAAGTCGGTTCCGCAGAAGGACGGCGACTGGCTTTACTGGATCGAGTTCGAGGAAGGCGCCGAATACAAGAAGTGGTGGCGCCGCCCGGTGGCAGGCGGGCCGGACGAACTGATCCTGGATGAAGTCGCGCTGGCCGAGGGCCATGACTACTTCCGCCTTGGTGCAATTTCGGTGTCGAGCGATGGCAAGCTGCTCGCCTGGTCGGTCGATGACAACGGTTCGGAACGCTTCACCGCGCGGATTAAGGTGCTGGAGACGGGCGAGGTGCTGCCCGACGAGATCCCCGGCACGCTCTCCAGCCTGGTCTGGGTGGCGGGGGACAAGGGGCTGGTCTACAGCCTTGCCAACGAACAATGGCGTACCGACAACGCCCGTCTGCACTGGCTCGGCACACCAATCTCAAGTGACGTTGAGCTTTACCACGAGGATGACGAAGGCTTCCGCGTCGGCTCCTCGCTCTCGGCCAACGAACAGTGGCTGATTATCGGCAGCTCGGACCATGAAACGAGCGAGGTGCGGCTGGTTCCCGCCGCCGATCCGCTCGCGCACCCCGTGCTGGTCCGCGCTCGCGAAACCGGGGTGGAATACGACGTTGATCTTCACGAGGCCACGGTCTTCGTCCACGCCAACGACACCCACGAAAACTTCCGCCTCGCCACTGCGCATATTTCGCATCCGGGCGAATGGACCACGCAGATCGAGGGGTCGGACGATTTCTACCTGACCGGGTTCGACCTGTTCCGCGATTTCTACGTGATCGAAGGGCGGCGCGCCGGGCTCGACCAGATCGAGGTGCGCTACTACGACGATCCGCAGCGGATCGAGCCGATCCGGTTCCCCGAGGCAAGCTATGTCGCCGGGCTGGGCGACAATCCCGAATGGGCGGTCTCTACGCTGCGCCTGTCCTACGAATCGATGGTCAGTCCGGCGACGGTCTATGACTATGACGTGGCGAGCCGGGGGCTGACTACGCTCAAGGTCCAGGAAATCCCTTCGGGTTACGATGCGGCGCTCTACACGACCGAACGGCTGGAGATCGCCGCGCGCGATGGCACGCTGATCCCGGTGTCGATCCTTTACCGCAAGGACCGCGCGAACGGCGGCCCGCTCCACCTCTATGGTTACGGCGCCTATGGCATCGCCATCGATCCGGGGTTCTCGACCACGCGGCTCAGTCTGGTCGATCGCGGCTTTGCCTATGCCATCGCCCATATCCGCGGCGGGGACGATCTGGGCCGTGCCTGGTACAAGGCGGGCAAACTGGACAAGCGGACCAACACCTTCTCGGATTTCGTCGATGTGGCGAAGGGGCTGATCGGGCGCGGCTATACCAAGGCCGGACGGATTTCCATTTCGGGCGGCTCAGCCGGGGGCGAACTGATGGGCGCGGTGATCAATTCCGATCCCGGCTTGTGGGGCGCGGTGGTGGCACACGTGCCCTTCGTCGATGTCCTGGCGACCATGCTCGACGCCTCCCTGCCGCTGACCCCCGGGGAATGGCCCGAATGGGGCAACCCGATCGAGGACCAGGCCGCGTTCGAACTGATCCGATCCTATTCGCCCTACGATCAGGTCAAGGCGCAGGTCTATCCGCCGCTGCTGGTGACCGCCGGCCTCAACGATCCGCGCGTCACCTATTGGGAACCGGCGAAATGGGTCGCCCGCCTGCGCGAGAAGAAGACCGACGACAACGAGCTGCTGCTCAAGACCAACATGGGCGCTGGCCATGGCGGCAAGTCGGGCCGGTTCGAGAGCCTCAAGGAGACGGCGGAGGAGTTCGCGTTTATCCTTTGGCAGCTGGGCGTGAAGGCATGAGCAACCGCCACGCCCGGACCTTTACGGCAGGTCCCGAACACATCGACGAACTCGGCCATGTCAACAACGCGGTATGGGTCGACTGGGTCCAGCAGATCGCCACCGGCCACTGGTACGCTGTCGCCGCGCCGGAGCATCAGGCGGCCTATGTCTGGGTGCTGACCCGGCACGAGATCGACTATCGCGGCAATATCGGCCCGGGCGAGAGCGTCACCGCGGAGACGTGGATTCCTACCGGCCCGGTCGGTGCGCGGTTCGACCGACGGGTCGATTTCCGCGACGCTGCGGGCAAGGCGATCGTCTCGTCAAAGACTACCTGGGCGATCATCGATCGTGCGACCGGGCGGATCCTGCGCGTTCCCAAAGAGGTCGCCGAGCCATTCCGTCCGTTCGGGGACGAGGCTCAACCGAGTACCTCGGCCACCGGAACGTAATCATAACCCAGCTCGCCCGCGACGGCCTGGTAGGTCACCTTGCCACCCGACACGTTTAGCCCCTCTGCGAGGTGCGGGCTGGCTTTGAGCGCGGCCTTCCAGCCCAGGTCGGCGATGCGCAGCGCATGGGGCAGGGTGACGTTGTTGAGCGCGTAGGTGCTGGTCCGCGCCACCGCGCCGGGCATATTGGCGACGCAGTAGTGGACGATCCCATCGACCACATAGGTCGGGTTGTCATGGGTGGTCGGGTGGCTGGTTTCAAAGCAGCCGCCCTGGTCGATTGCCACGTCGACCAGCACCGCGCCGGGCTTCATGCATTTGAGCATCGAGCGGGCCACCAGCTTGGGCGCGGCGGCGCCGGGGATCAGCACCGCGCCGATCACGAGGTCGGCCTCGCAGATCATCTGTTCGATGTTGGCGCGATTGGAAAAGCGGGTCTTGGCCCGGCTTTCGAAATGGATGCCGAGCCGTTCGAGCACTTCGGGATCGCGGTCGAGGATCGTGGTATCGGCGCCCAGCCCGACCGCCATCTGCGCGGCGTTGAAGCCGACGACCCCGCCGCCGATCACCAGCACCTTGCCCGGCAGCACGCCCGGCACCCCGCCAAGCAACACGCCGCGCCCGCCGTGCGCCTTTTCCAGCGCGGTCGCGCCGGCCTGGATGCTCATCCGCCCGGCGACCTGACTCATCGGCTTCAGCAAGGGAAGCGTGCCACCCGGACCGGTTACCGTCTCATAGGCGATCGCCGTCACGCCCGACTGGACCAGCTCGGCGGTCTGTTCGGGATCGGGGGCGAGGTGGAGGTAGGTGTAAAGCACTTGCCCCTCGCGCAGCATGGCGCGTTCCTCGGCCTGCGGCTCCTTGACCTTGACGATCATCTCGCAGCCTTCGAACACCGTTTGCGCGTCGGGTTTGATCTTCCCCCCGGCGGCGGCAAAGTCCTTGTCATCGGCGCCGATGCCAAGGCCGGCGCCGGTTTCGACCCAAACCTCATGCCCGTGGGTGACCAGTTCGCGCACGCTCTCCGGAGTCAGCCCGACGCGGTATTCGTGGTTCTTGATTTCCTTGACGGTGCCGACGCGCATGGAACCTCTCCTTCGTCGGTTTGGTTACGATTGCAACGACCGCCGTGCAAGACCGGTTCAGCCTTGATCGTCGCGATTGCAATTGACGATGTGGACGATAGGCTGGTCGATGTGAATGAACGCAAACTGTCCGCCTGGGTTGAGGCAGGGGTGATCGACGCCGCAGCGGCGGCGCGAATCCGCACTTACGAGGGGCAGCATACACGCCCGCTTGCGTTATGGGCGGTGATCGGGATTGGCGCACTGGCGATCGGGCTAGGGCTGATCTCGGTGGTCGCGGCCAACTGGGACGCGATCCCGGCGATGGTCCGGCTTGGGGTGCATTTCGCTGTGCTGATCGGTGTGGCGGCGGCGCTGTGGTGGCAGGCTGGCTGGCTTGGTCCGTGGGGCGAGGAGGCGCTGCTGTTCGTCTTCGGCGTGCTGGGGCTGACCTTCATGGGGCACCTCGGTCAGGCCTATCAATCCACTTCGCCGTTGTGGCAGCCGCTGGCGCTGTGGCTGGTGCTGTTCGGGCCGCTGTTCGTGCTGCGCGGACAAAGCTGGCTGACCGCGCTGGGCTTTGCCGGGGCGCTGGTGGTGGCGGTGTGGAGCTTCGCCGCTGGCCATGACGCGCGCGACGGCGCGTTCCTGGTCTTTGCCCTGCCCACCGCGCTGCCGCTGACCCTGGCTCCGCTCGGCGCCGCGCTGCGAGTGCGGTCGGATCGGGCCGCGTTCTGGCGGCGGATCGAGGAACTGGGTTTCGCCTATGCGCTGGGCGGGGCGAGCCTGATTGCAATCGTGGCCGGCACGACAAACCTGATCCGCGGCGGCGACGCAGACAAGGTGTTGATGACCTTGCTGACCTGGGCCGTCGCCGGGTTTGCTGCCGCTGCGCTGGTCTGGACCGTGCGGCGCGATCGTTCGGGGCAGGCCGCGGCGGCGATGCTGGCGGCGGGAGCGACACTCGCACTGCTCGCCTACCCCCTGTCGGGTAGCCAGGTAATGGGCGCACTGCTGTTCATGGCGCTGTGGGCCGTAGTCGCGGCGATGGCGCTGCGCGGCGGCTGGCGCGGGGTGTTCCAGTTTGCCGTGGCCGCACTGGCGCTGCGCCTGATCGTGCTGAGTTTCGAGCTGGAGGATGACCTGTTGTCGAGCGGTACCGGGTTGATCGCCAGCGGTGCGCTGATCCTTGCCGTGGCCTGGGTCGCGGTGCGGGTCGCGCGCAAATATGCCCCGCCGAAGGAGGTTGGTCCATGAACCGCGCGCTGCATTTTGCCGCTGCGCTGGCGATCCCGCTGCTTGGCTTGGGCGGAATGTGGCTGAGCGCGGATCGCCTCAGCAGGCAAGGAACCGAATGGGATGTTCCGATTCAGGGCTACGACCCTCGCGACCTGCTGCAAGGACATTACGTGCAGTTCCAGTACGAGTGGCCAGAGCGGTTGCCCGATGGTGCCCACGGTCCTGATCTTTCCTACCAACGCATATGCGTTTTTGGATCGTCGCCGAAGGTTGAGGGGGTCGGGGTCGATCTGGGTGATCGTTGCCGCAATTTTGTGAGAGCGGGGGAAGCGGAACAAGGCCGCCTCTACACCTCCCAAGCCGAAGCCCGGCGCCTGCAGGAAAAGCTCTGGGACCAGAAGCTGCAAGGCGTGGTCCGCATCCGCCTGCGCCCCGATGGGCA
>JAFEEP010000215.1 GCA_018241045.1 Pseudomonadota bacterium
CCTTCGCGGCCAGCGCCGACATGGGCGGCGTGCGGATTATCTGAGGGAGCAATCAATCATGGCCATCACTGTCCTGACCGTCCGACCCCTGCCGCTGCCCCCAATCAAGGCGCGCGGCGAAGACATCAACTTCGTTCCACTGAGCGAAGGCGCTGCCAATGCCGAGGTGCTGCTCGCCACCGGGACCGACCCCGTTGATGCGACCACCATTGCCGCGCTGCCGGAAACGGTTGGCCTGATCGCAAATTTCGGCGTCGGCACCGACAACATCGACCTCGAAGCCGCGCGCGTTCGCGGGATCAAGGTTTCCAACACGCCGGTGGTGACAGAGGATACCGCCGACCTGGCCTTCGCGCTGATCCTTGCCGCCGCCCGCCGGATTGCGGCTGCAGATCGCTATGTCCGCGCCGGCCGCTGGGCGGAGCACGTCGCCTTTCCACTCGGCCAGCGTGTCCACGGCGCGCGACTGGGGATCGTCGGCTTTGGCGCGATCGGCCAGGCCGTGGCGCGGCGCGCCTCCGGCTTTGCGATGAAGGTCAGCTACTGGGCGCGCGCCGCCAAGGATGAAGGCACCGCGCTCGGCGCCGCGCACGTAGCCGATCTTGGCGACCTGGTCGCCAACAGCGACATCGTCTCGCTCCACCTGCCGCTCAACCCGCAGACCCGGCACCTGTTTGACGCAGCGCTACTCGGCCGGTTCAACCCTGGCGCGGTGCTGGTCAACACCGGCCGTGGCGCCCTGATCGACGAGGCGGCGCTGGTCGCGGCCCTTGAAGCGGGCACAATCGGCGCGGCGGGCCTCGATGTGTTCGAACACGAACCGCAAGTCGATCCTCGGCTCCTGACGATGGATCAGGTCGTGCTTGCCCCGCACATCGGATCGGCCACCGGCCCCTGCCGCGCCGACATGGGTGCGCGCGCCCTGGGCAATGTCATTGCCTTCCTCGAAACGGGCAAGCCGCACGACCGCGTGGTCTAACCCATCGCCTGAACCTGCCGCCATCGGCGTGGCGTCTGGCCCGCGCGGCGCGAAAAGGCGCGGGTGAACACGGCGGGTTCAGCATAGCCAAGGATCGCGGAAACCTCTGCAATCGGCAGGCGCGTTTCGCGCAGGTAACGACGCGCGAGTTCAAAGCGCACGTCATCAAGCAGCGTCTGGAAACTGGTGCCGACCGAACGCAACTGGCTTTGCAGCGAATGACGCGACAACCCGAGTTGCCTCGCGACCAGGTCAAGCCGGATCGGGCCATCTTCGATCGTGCGCTGCATCTGCGCTTTGACGCGTGAAGCCAGATCATCCGCGATCTGCGAATTGATCTCGACGACATGGCGTTCGAGAATCTCGAACAGTCCCGGGTCGGCGGAACGTAGCGGTCGGAGGAGATCGGCGGCGGGAAACTCCAATGCCGTCAACGGCTGACCGAACAGAACCGGACAACGGAATATCCGCGAATATATCTCGACGTCGACGGGCGAAGCGTGCTCGAACAATACCCGATCCGGGCACCATTCCTCGCCAAGCGCCGAACGCACGAAGCGGCACCCCAGGCTGACCGACAGTTCGGTTTGCTGGATGGCTGACTCGTCGGTCACCCCGGTGAGATTGTGGGTCCACAGCGCGAGGTCGTCGTCAATTTCAAGCCCGTTGAGCGAGCCGGCATCGTGCGTCTTGAGGAAACGGTTCAACCTGTTGACCGAAACCGCCAGATTCGGTGCGTGGCGCACGAGATATCCGATCGCGCCCAGCTTTTCGAAAGTCTGCCGCTGCGAAAGGACCAGACCGAACCGGGCGATCCCCGTTTCCAAGGCAGCTATGTTGAGTGCCCGCCGAAAACTGACGGTGGTGATAAGCTTGTCGGGTTGATCGAGCAGCGCAGGATCGATACCCGCAGCAAGCAGCATGGGGGCGGGATCGCGGCCCAGTTCGAAAACCAGATTGCGAAAACCCTCCATGCTTCCGGCACGGATCATGATACCACCCGGTCTGTCCATGACAGCGGCATAGGCCATCGCCGCGTCGAAAGGAACCGGATCGAAGCGCTAACGGCGATGCGTCTAGCATTGCGCCCGATGATGATCAGACGAAGGTCCTCTCGAAGAACCAGAAGCTGGCCGTCACCCCGATCGCCAGGGTCGCCAGTCGCACCGACGGTTGGCGCAGGCGCGGCGCAAAGCGGGTCAGCGTGGCAAGAATCGCCAGCGTCGCCACCACAATTGCCAGTTGCCCGACCTCAACCCCCACGTTGAAGGTCAGCAGCGCCATTGGCACCTCCCCTTCGGGCAGGCCGATCTCCTTGAGCGCGCCGGCAAAGCCGAAGCCGTGCAGCAGGCCGAACAGGAAGGCGACGACCCACGGCACCCGCTCCGACAGGCGCGGCTGGCCGGGAACCCGCTTGGCGATCTCCACCGCAAGGAAGATGATCGACAGCGCGATCACGCTCTCCACCGGGTTTTGCGGCAAGCCAAGCAGGCCCAGCGTGGTCCCGACCAAGGTGATCGAATGCGCCACCGTGAAAGCCGTCACTGCCTTGGCCACGGCAATCAGGCGCTCAAGAAGCAGGACCAGCGCAACAACGAACAGCAGGTGATCGTAGCCGAACAGGATGTGCTCGATCCCGGTGACGAAATAGGTCCGCGCAACCTGCCAGCGGCTCGACCGCTCGGCGATCTGCCCGACCGGCGACGACGCGGTGAGGCGCAGCACCTGAACCGGGCGGCCCAGCGGTGCGACGCGAGCGAGCACGTCGGTCTGGCTGCCTTCAAGATTGGCAAGGCCGATCCGCCCGCCGCCGACATCGCCGGAACACTGCACCGCCGATCGCGAAACCACGAAGATGTCGACAATCTCGCGCCGTGGCTCGCCCTGCACCTTGCACCCGCGCGGCAGGATCGGCGCCGTCGCCGGGGTGATGCCGCCTTTCATCGGCGCCTTCCACACCAGTTGCCAGTCCTGCGCGCTGTGCTGCGAGAACTCGAGGTAGCCGGGGCGCAACTCATCCGCTGCAGCCGGCATGGCCACGCAAATCAGCAGCACGGCGATGATCAGGCGGATCACAACGCCTCGATCCGAACCGTGTAATTGTCCGCAATCGCCTTGTAGGCCCTGGCCTCGCGCTCGGTCGCGGTCGCAGCGCGCCAGTCGTTTTCAACCTGCTGGCGGACATCGGCCAATTGTGGCTTGCCCGAGCTTTCCACCGCGCGAACGCGGACCAGGTGCAGGCCATAGCCAGAGGTGATCGGCCCTTCCCAGCCACCCGGCTTGACCCCCGACAATGCTTTGACGAATTCATCGCCAAAGGTGCGCGCGATCGTTTCGCGATCTGCATTGTCGAGCGAATGAGCCAGCGAGATCGGGTCTCCCAACCGCCGCCAGTCCGCACCCCGGCCAATCTCGCTTCGTAGCGCCTTGGCACGGCCGTCGATCTCGCCTTCGCGCAGCGCGTCGAGGTAGATCTGGTCGAAACTGTAGCGCGCACTCGCAGCGTAGCGATCGGGATGCCGGTCAAG
>JAFEEP010000216.1 GCA_018241045.1 Pseudomonadota bacterium
AGATGGAAGAACTGATGCACAGCCCCACCGCTGTGCAGGCGGTGCTGCGCTATCTGTTCGCCCGCTTCGATGAGCGGTTCGACGGTGCGCCCACGCTGCTGATTCTCGATGAAGCGTGGCTGTTTCTCGATGAGCCGTCTTTCGCGGCGCGCATCCGGCAATGGCTCAAGACGCTGCGCAAGAAGAACGTCAGTGTCATCTTCGCCACGCAGAGCCTGGCGGACATCAAGGATTCGAGCATCGCGCCGGCCATCATCGAGAGCTGCGCGAGCCGCATCTTCCTGCCCAACCCGCAGGCGACCGAACCGCAGATCCGCACGATCTACGAAGGTTTTGGCCTGAACTCGCGCCAGATCGGCATCGTTGCCGAGGCGGTGCCCAAGCGCGATTACTACTACCAATCGCGACTGGGCAACCGGCTGTTCGACCTCGACCTGGGGCCGGCGACGCTGGCCTTTGCGGGCGCTTCCTCGCCGCAGGACCAGCGCGACATCGACACGGTGTCGGCATCCATTGCTTCGTCCACTGTCCCGTTCAGCTTTGCGGCCGCCTGGCTGCGCCATCGCGGCCTGCCCTGGGCCTCCGATCTCGTTCCGTCGTATCCGTCTCATTCGTCAACACCACAGGAGCACATGCCATGAAGAAGACCTTGCTTGCCCTTGCCGCCGCCGCACTGCTGGGCGTCCTGCCGGCACATGCGCAATGGGTTGTCATCGATCCCACGAACCTCGCGCAGAACATCCTCACCGCCGCCAACACGCTGGAGCAGATCAACAACCAGATCAAGCAGTTGCAGAACCAGGCGCAGTCGCTGACGAACCAGGCGAAGAACCTCACCGGCCTGGACTTCAGTGCGTTGAATGAGCTTCGCGCGGCGCTGTCGGCAACCAACCAGTTGATCCAGCAGGCCCAGGGCCTGGCGTTCAACGTGCAGCAGATGGAGACCGAATTCCAGCGGCTCTATCCCGCGTCGTACACGGCCGCCATCTCTGGAACCCAGATGGCGACGGATGCCCGGGCGCGCTGGCGCAATTCGCTCGAAGCATTGCGCACGGCTACCAAGGTGCAGTCGCAGGCAATGCAGAACTTCGCATCCGACGAGCAGGCGCTGACCGATCTGGTGAACCGCAGCCAGTCGGCTGTCGGTGCCTTGCAGGCCACGCAGGCGACCAACCAACTGCTGGCCTTGCAGGCGCGACAGGCGATCCAGGCGCAGCAGCTTCAGATCACGCAAGGCCGCGCCGCGTCGCTGGAGCTGGCGCGCCATGCGGCGGCGACCGAACGCGCCCGCGAGGTACGGCGGCGCTTTCTCGGCGACGGCACGCCGTACACGCCGCATCCCGTGCAGTTCTATGGCAACTGACAAAGGCGGACCATGAATGACGTGACGGTCATCGACCGCTTCCTCGACACCTTCTCCCGCTACATCGACTCGGGCTTCGGATTGCTTCAAGGCGAGGTCGCATTCCTGACTGCCACGTTGATCGTCATCGACATGACCATCGCCGGCCTGTACTGGGCCATGAGCCACGCCACCGGTCAGGGCGATGACGTGATCGCCAAGTTGCTGCGCAAGGTGCTGTATGTCGGTGCCTTCGCCTACATCATCGGCAACTTCAACACGCTGGCCAGCATCGTGTTCCGCTCCTTCGCCGGCCTGGGCCTGACCGCCACCGGCTCGACCCTGAGCATGGAAACCTTCCTTCGGCCTGGGCATCTCGCCAAGACCGGCATCGACGCGGGCGCGCCGATCCTCGAACAGATCGGCGACATGGCGGGCTTCCCCGAGGTGTTCGTGAATCTCGATCCCATTGTGGTGATGTTCCTCGCATGGCTCACCGTCATCCTGTGTTTCTTCGTGCTGGCGATCCAGCTTTTCATCACGCTGATCGAGTTCAAGCTGACGACCCTGGCCGGCTTCGTGCTAGTTCCGTTTGCACTGTGGAACAAAACCTCGTTCCTGGCCGAGAAGGTGCTGGGTAACGTGGTGTCTTCCGGCATCAAGGTGCTGGTGTTGGCGGTGATCGTCGGTATTGGCTCGGGACTGTTCGCGCAATTCCAGGTGCATCCGGCGGAGCCGTCCATCGATCACGCACTGGTGCTGATGCTGGCTTCGCTCACGCTGCTGGCGCTGGGCATCTTCGGACCTGGCGTGGCCACGGGGCTGATTTCTGGCGGGCCGCAGTTGGGCGCTGGCGCCATGGCGGGTGCGGCGATGGGCGTGGCGGGAACGGCTGTAGCTGTCGGTGCCGTTGCCACCGGTGTCGGCGGCGCGGTGGCCGCCGGGGCGCGCATGGCACCGGGCGCCGCGAAGATGGCCGCCGGCGGCGCGCGCTCAATGGCTTCGACGGCCAGTGCCACGGCCAGCAGCGCGAAGTCGGCATTCCAGGCCGGCTCGGCAGGTGCAGGTGGCGGACTCAAAGGCGCGGCGGCCGGTTTCGGCAACGTCGCCAAGACCGGCGCGCAAGCCGCCGGGCAGAAGGTCGCTGCAGGTGCGCAGTCCATGAAAGCGCGAGCCGCTGCTGCCTTCAAGCCGGATGCCCCCGTGTCCGGTGCCAATGCCGCCACTGGCTCGGCCGCCCAAGGCGGTGCCGATGCCGCCGCTCCAGCAAACACCGCGCAGCCCGCCTGGGCCAAGCGCCTGCACCGCAAGCAGCAGCTCAGCCATGCCGCCACGCCCGTCGCACACAC
>JAFEEP010000217.1 GCA_018241045.1 Pseudomonadota bacterium
CATTGCGACCACGTGCTGGTGCATACCGGCCAGAACTACGACTACGAGCTCAACGGCATCTTTTTCGAGGACCTCGGCATCCGCAAGCCGGATGTGTTCCTCGAAGCCGCCGGCGCGACCGGTGCGGAGACCATCGGCAAGGTCATCATCGCCGCCGACCAGGCGCTCGCCGAGATCCAACCCGACGCGGTGCTGGTGCTGGGCGACACCAACAGCTGCCTGGCGGTGATCCCGGCCAAGCGCCGCAAGATCCCGACCTTCCACATGGAAGCCGGCAACCGCTGCTTCGACATGCGCGTGCCCGAGGAGATCAACCGCCGCATCGTCGACCACACCGCCGACATCAACCTCACCTACAGCGACATCGCCCGCGAATACCTGCTGGCCGAGGGCCTGCCGCCGGACCGGATCATCAAGACCGGCAGCCCGATGTGCGAGGTGCTGGCGCATTACGCGCCGCGGATCGCCGCATCGGATGCGCTCGATCGCCTCGGCTTGCGGCCCGGCGGCTATTTCGTGGTCAGCGCGCACCGCGAGGAGAACATCGAGTCCGACCGCAATTTCACCGGCCTGGTCGCCACGCTCAACGCAGTGGCCGCAGCGTACGACCTGCCGGTGGTGGTCTCCACCCACCCGCGCACGCGCAAGCGCATCGATGCGATGGGCATCGTCCTCGACGACCGCGTGCAACTGCTCAAGCCGCTCGGCTTCAGTGACTACGTGCGCCTGCAACGGGACGCCAAGGCCGTACTGTCGGACAGCGGCACGATCAACGAGGAAGCGTCGATCCTCAACTTCCGTGCGCTCAACCTGCGCGAGGCGCACGAGCGCCCGGAAGGCATGGAGGAAGCCGCGGTGATGATGGTCGGCATGAACGTGGAACGCGTCATGCAGGGACTGGCGGTGCTGGAGTCGCAGCCGGTGGGCGACCAGCGCTTGCTGCGCCAGGTCGCAGACTATTCGATGCCGAACGTGTCGGAAAAAGTGGTGCGGATCATCCACAGTTACGTGGATTACGTGAACCAGGTGGTGTGGAAGCGGTGGGTATGAGGTGGATACGAACCGCGCCCAGCAAGCGCAGGGTGCCTGCTATCACGATCTTGAGCGGAATAAAGAACCAATGAACAGTCCGGATTTAATCACTTCCCACTACGACTACGAGTATTTCTATCGCTCCCAACGGGCGAACGGGGAGATCGGTGGGCGAGCAAACTTGTTCAAATTTCAGCCGTACATCAAATCCAGTGACGATGTGCTGGATTTCGGCTGTGGTGGCGGGTTTTTGCTCAACAACCTTTCATGTGCAACCAAGACGGGTGTCGAGTTGAACCCGCACGCCAGGCGCTACTGTGAAGAAAACCACGGCATCAAGGTGCATGCTTCGCTCGACGATGTCGAGGATGGCCGCTTTGACGTGGTCATCAGCAATCATTGCATCGAGCATGTCAAGGATCCGTACCAGACCATCGAGAAATTGAAAGCCAAGCTGAGGCCGGGTGGCAGGATCGTGATCTGTGTTCCCATCGATTCCTATTCCTACAGATGGGCTCCGAACGACGTCTGCAATCACCTGTACAGCTTCAGTCCCATGAACTTGGGAAACATCCTCCAGGGTGCCGGTTTCACCGGCATAGAATCCCGGGCGCTGTTGCACAAATGGGTGCCAAAATACCGGGTGGTCATTCGCCTTTTCGGGTTCAAGGTGTTTCATTGGTTGAGCTACGTTTACGGGAATTTCATCTACAACACACTGCCCATACGCAGAAAGACCAAGTGGAATCAGGTGCTTGCAACCGGACTCAAGAAAGCATGACTGGAACAGGACTTGCCGCGGCCTTTCGAGTCTCTGCAATCGTCTCGCAACGCCGAATCGGCGAGTACGCGAGTGGTTCTTGAATGTGCGGGATCGCGGGAGCATTCCACCCCGATCGCCTGTCCGAGGCGGCATGCGAGGCGGTGCGCAGGATGCAGCGCGCACTGGCGCATCGCGGCCCTGACGGGGACGGCTGGTTCCAGGGGCGGCGCATCGCGCTGGCGCATCGGCGCCTGAGCATCATCGACCTCTCCGGCGGTGCGCAGCCGCTGTCCGGGGAGGATCCCGGCGTCGTCGCCATCGTCAATGGCGAGGTCTACAACTACATCGAGCTGCAGCAGGAACTGGCGGCCGCTGGCGCGCGGTTGCGTACCCGCAGCGACAGCGAGGTCATCCCGTTCCTGTACGAGCGCGACGGCGACGAATTCGTCCACCGGCTGCGCGGCGCGTATGCCGCGGCGGTCTGGGACGAGTCGCGCCAACGCCTGCTGCTGCTGCGCGACCGCCTCGGCGAAAAACCCCTGCTGCATGCCACCGGCGAGGACGGCACGGTCTACTTCGCCTCGGAGATCGGCGCGCTGGTTGCCTCGGGCGCGATCCCGGTCGAACCCGATTTCCAGGCCATCAACCGCTATTTCCATTTCCGTTTCGTGCCCGAGCCCGCCACGCCGCTGCGCCATGTGCGCAAGCTGCCGGCCGGGCATGTCATCGCGCTGTCGCCGGAGAACCCGCTGCCGGTGCCGCGCCAGTACTGGAACGTCTCGACGATCGCGCCGCTGGAGGGCGATCCGGTCGCGATCCTGCGCGCCGACCTGGAGGACATCGGGCGGATCATCGTCCGCTCGGACGTGCCCGTTGGCGTGGCCCTGAGTGGCGGCCTCGATTCGAGCATCGTCGCCAGCCTCGCGGTGCGGCACTCGCCCGGCAAGGTGACGGCCTTCAGCGTCGGCTACGCAGGCAGGCCCGCCTGCGACGAGCGCAGCGACGCCGCTGCCTTCGCCCGCCATCTCGGCATCGACATGGTCGAAGTCGAACTGGCCGCCGACGACGTGGTGTCCGGCTTCGACGGGCTTGTCGCGGACATGGGCGAGCCCATCGCCGATGCCGCCGGTTCCAGCTATCGCGCGCTCATGCAGGCGGCGCGGCGTGCCGGCATCAAGGTCATGTTCCAGGGGCAGGGCGCCGACGAACTGTTCTGGAGCTACGGCTGGATGCGCAAGGCGCTGGCCGAGAACCTGGCCCGCGATGCAAGGCCGGGTGCATGGCCCGCGCTTGCCGACAGCCTGCGCATGACCATGCGCAGGCCGGCCGGTGGGTCGCCGCGCGCGATCGCGCAATGGCTGGTGCAGGGCGGCGGCATCGTCGACGCCTTCTCCCGCCGCGAGCGCATCCGGCAAGCGGATCCGCAGCAGGCATCGTTCTGGGACGTGGCCCGGCCGATGGACAGGATCGCCCGTTCGGTATCGGCACTCGCAGGCGACGGGCTGCGCGACTCGGCCACGCTCGCGCAGGCACGTGGCGCATTCCGCGGCAGGCACCCCGGGGAGACCTGGCAACGCACCCTAGTGCGCCACATCCTGGCTACGTACCTGCTGGAAAACGGTATTTCGCAGGCGGATCGCTACAGCATGGCCGCGGGCGTCGAGGCGCGCCTGCCGTTCGTCGATTACAAGCTGGTCGAGCATGCCGTTGGCCTCAACGACACCCGGCCCGATGCGGTCGCGCCTGGCAAGCGATGGCTGCGCGCGGCCGTGGCACGGGACATTCCGGCATGGGTGCTGGAACGTCCCAAGCGCGGGTTCGCGCCCCCGACCAGGGATTGGGTGTCTGCCCTGGTGCGTGCGCGCGGCGAATCGCTGGTTGGGGGCGCGCTGGTAGATGCAAGCCTGCTTTCAAAGAGAGGGGCGCGCTCGCTGGCTCGCCCGTCCGGCCGTTTCGATAGCGGCCTGCGCGACCAATTGGCATACCAGTCGCTTGTACTCGAGCAATGGTTCCGCGGCATGCACGCCTTGGCCAGGGCAGGCCAGTCGCATGCGGGATGAGCAGGCAGCCATGCCGTCGCTGAAGGTCTTGCTGCACTACCCGGTATTGAACGCGGGAGGCGCGGAACGTTCCACCTTGCGTTTGCTGGCAGGCTTGGCGGATCGCGGCTGCGAAGTACACCTCGTGCTCACCGTCGCAGGCGGGCAGTTGGAACACGAGATCGATCCGCGGGTGACGGTCCATCACTTGCGCGATACGGTCGGCAACTTGCCCGCCCGTATCTCGGGAATTGGATCGGCCTGGCGTTTCGCGACGGGCGCCGTGCAATGGGTTCGCGGACGCTTGCAGCAGGCATGGCGTTCGCGCCACTTCGCGGGCATGCGATTCGACGCGGCCATCGTGGGTTTGCATGGCCTCTCGCCGGCTTTCGTGTGCCGGTTGACGGCCCGGTGTCGCCTGGTGATGGTGCGCAGTGATGCTGCCGATGATGGTCTTGGTAGGTTGGCGCGCAATATCGCTGCATACGAGTCGCGGATTGACCACTACGTCTGCGTCTCGCAATCGGTGCTGGACTCGCTGGTGGGGCGCTTTCCGCAAACCCGAGCCAAGGCCATCCGCATCTACAACCTGATCGATCCCGAGGCGATGCGTCGAGCGGCCGCGATGGCCACGAACCCGTTCGAAGACACGGAGTCTGTGTTTCGCGTCATCAGCGTCTGTCGCTTGCAGGAATCCCAGAAAGCGTTGCTCCGCATGGTCGAAGTGCACCGGCGATTGCTGGGCACCGGCCACCGCCATGAGTGGCATGTGCTCGGCGATGGGCCAGATCGGTCCCTGCTCGAACGGGCGATTGCACAGCAAGGCGTCGCCGGAACCTTCATTTTGCATGGCGCCGTGGCGAATCCTTTGAGGTTCTACCCATATGCGGACGTTTGCGCGGTGCTTTCCTACATCGAAGGACTAAGCGGAGTAGTGAACGAAGCGCGCGTGCTGGAGCGCCCGCTGATCGCGACTCGCTTCGCCGGGATTGAAGAGCAGGTGACGCATGGAGTGAATGGCTGGATCGCGGAACAGGACGTGCAGTCGATCTGCGACGGCCTGGCCCGGCTCATCCGCGACCCCGCGCTGCGCGAACGGCTTGCGCGTGGTGGCTATCCGCAGGCGTTGCTGGACGATGAGTTGAAGCTGGATGCTTTGCTGGAATTGATCGTGGACGCATCGCCGGCGGCCGCGGGCATCCGATGAAAGTCCTGCTCGTCGCGGGTTTCGCCGATTCGATCGTCGCGTTCCGCGGCGACCTGATCCGCGCATTGCAGGCGAGTGGGTGCGATGTGCATGTCGCGGCCCCGGGGATTTCCGCATCGCCTGCCGTGGGCGATGCGCTGGCGGCGATGGCGGTCTCCCCGCACGACATCCCGCTGGTGCGTACCGGTACCAACCCGCTGGCCGACCTGTGCCTGTGCTGGCGGTTGTATCGGCTGATGCGCGAGTTGCAGCCCGGCTTGGTGCTCGGCTACACCATCAAGCCGGTGATCTATGGATCGGTCGCTGCCTGGCTTGCCAGGGTGCCGCGCAGGTTCGTGCTGGTCACCGGATTGGGCTACGCCTTCACCGCCGGCCGCGGAGGATTGCTCTCGCGGCTGGTGCGCGCGTTGTATGCGTTCTCGCTGGGCCGCGTGCACAAGGTGTTCTTCCAGAACCGGGATGACCAGGCATTGTTCGCGGCCCGCGGGTTGCTGCCGCGCGGCATCCCGTCGGTGGTGGTCAATGGCTCCGGCGTGGATGTTGCGCATTACCCGGTGGTCGACTTGCCGGCCGGCCCGCCGGTGTTCCTCATGATCGGGCGCTTGCTCGGCGACAAGGGGGTGCGCGAATACGCGGCGGCGGCCAGGATCGTCAAGGCGCAGCATCCCGGTGCGCGCTGCATGCTGGTGGGCTGGATCGATTCCAACCCCGATTCGATTTCCCGTTCGGAACTTGACGACTGGGTCGCCAGCGGAACCGTCGAATTCCTGGGCAGGCTGGACGACGTGCGGCCGGCGATCGCCGATTGCACCGTCTATGTGTTGCCGTCGTACCGGGAGGGCACGCCGCGCACCGTACTGGAGGCGATGGCGATGGGCCGTCCCGTCATCACCACCGATGCGCCGGGCTGCCGGGAGACCACCACGGACGGCGACAATGGGCTGCTGGTACCGCCGGCATCGGTCGACAGCCTCGTGCAGGCCATGTCGAGGTTCATCGAGGATCCGGCGCTCGCGCCGCGCATGGGGCGTCGTTCGCGGCAGGTTGCCGAAGTAAAATACGACGTGCACAAGGTGAACGCGGTGATGCTGCGCGAAATGGGATTTCCGGTCCCGGCAACGGGCGAGGAGAAGGTGGCATGAATCAACATCTGGCCTTGGGCGGGGCGCTGGTCGACCTGGTCCGATCGATGCATGGCGATGGCTTCGTGCCGCTTCATCGGCCGGTCTTCGAAGGCAATGAGCGGCAGTATCTGGTCGAATGCATCGATTCCAACTTCGTCTCGTCGGTAGGCGCTCGGGTGACCGAGTTCGAGCAGCAGGTGGCCGCATTCACCGGCTCGAAATTCGCCATCGCCACCGTCAATGGCACCGCTGCCCTGCATGTCGCGTTGCAACTGGCGGGCGTGGGGCAGGGCGATGAAGTCATCAGCCAGGCCCTGACCTTCATCGCCACCTGCAATGCATTGCACTATGCAGGCGCCACGCCGGTGTTCGTCGACGTGGACCGCGACACCCTCGGCATGAGCCCCGAGTCCCTGCGCCGCTGGCTGGAACACAATGCCGAATGCAGGGACGGGCAGGCCTGGAACCGCGGCACGCGCCGGCGCATCGCCGCCTGCGTGCCGATGCACACCTTCGGCATCCCGTTGCGCATCGCCGAGATCGTGGCGGTCTGCGACGAATTCGGCATCCCGGTCGTGGAGGATGCCGCCGAGTCGCTGGGCAGTTGGGTGGGCGAACGGCATACCGGCACCTTCGGCAGGCTGGCGACCCTCAGCTTCAACGGCAACAAGGTGATCACCACCGGCGGCGGCGGCATGATCGTGACCGACGACGCGGACGTCGCCCGTCGCGCCAAGCACCTGACCACCACCGCCAAGGTGCCGCATCCCTACGAATTCGTCCACGACGAGGTGGGCTACAACTACCGTCTGCCCAACCTCAACGCCGCGCTGGGCTGCGCGCAGATGGAACGGCTGCCGCAGATGCTGGCGATCAAGGCCGAGGTGGCCGCGCGCTACCG
>JAFEEP010000218.1 GCA_018241045.1 Pseudomonadota bacterium
GGTT
Organism: Pseudomonadota bacterium; assembly: GCA_018241045.1. GTDB lineage: Bacteria > Pseudomonadota > Alphaproteobacteria > Sphingomonadales > Sphingomonadaceae > Novosphingobium. Next base: position 5 of record JAFEEP010000218.1, read on the forward strand.
CGTCGATCGGCCTTTCATGGCGGAACGGGCGTGGTTGGCGGCAGGCTTCATCTCAGCGGCTCCCCACGGTTTCTTCAGTGGTCACCTTGCCCCGGGTCACGCGAACCACCGGGCCCGAGCGGACCGCGGTGCCGGCCGGAAGCCCGGCGCGGCTGGCAACCGCATTGCCGAAGCCCTGGCCAAAGGCATTGGCGGTTTCCCGCTGGGCCTGTGCCTGGCTCGGCATCGAGCGGCGCTGGAAGCGCGAGACATCGCCGCCGGTGACGAAGGTCGAGCCGTTGTCCTGCGGGCGGTTGAGCGCCTGGGAGAGGAACTTGTCCTCGTCTTCCTTGGTCATGTTGTTGGGAACCTTGACCGATCCGTTGGCGACCGCGCGGTCGAGCTCTGCCTGGCTGTCGGCGAGCGAGCGCAACGACAGGCTGAGCTTGCCGATGTTGTCGGCCACGGCGATCTTCTCGGCCAGCTTGGGGGTCACCTCAAGCGTCACGGTGGTCGCGGTCTTGACGACGGTCTTGCCGTTCTCGGTTTCGGTTTCGGTCGACTGGTCGGTGGCGAGCACGCGCAGGTTGCGGATTATGGTTTCCGCGGCCTTGAGTGAATCGCCGGCATCGGTCGACTTGACCTGCTGGGTCAGCACCAGGTCGACATGGTCGCCCGGGAAGATGAACCCGGCAACGCCGGTCTGCTTCGACACCGGAATGGTCACGGCGCGCATCCCCGGGCCAAGCGCCGCGGCCAGGAAGCCACGATCGCCCGGCTTGACCAGGGCGCCCTGGGTAACTGGCTGGCCGGCAGTGATCGGATAGCGGACCACGGTGCCCAGCAGCTTGCTGATGTCCGAGGTGCCGTCGATGAAATAGGCGTCCTGGACCATTTCCTTGGGCCAGGCCTGATAGGACACCGAATCGGCGGTGATGATCGTGCCCACCGGCAGGCCGCGCTGGGCGACCAGCACCTTGGGCCCCTTGGGCGCCTGTTGGGCGGCTTCGGCCTTGGGCGCGGAGCCCTGGACGAACATACTGCGGGCACCCAGGGCGGTAATCAACGCCGCACCCACGGCCCCAACCAGCAGCAACAGCTTCTTCTTATCCATGGCTCAGCAAGCCCCCTCGAAATGTCCCGAAGTCGTTCCGTGCTTCTTCGGGCAAACTGGTTAAAATCAGGTTCACCGCAGGCCGGTTGCCAGGGTGGAGACGTTGATTGCGTTCGAATACTGGGTGGCCAGCACCCACAGTCCGGCGCTGGCGATGGCCACGCCATAGGGAATGGCGGCCTTGTCGCGCTGGCGCCGGGCGATGTGCCAGGCGCCGGTAATGATGGTCAGAAGTCCGCCGACCAGCGCCATGATGATCAGCAGCTTGAAGAACCAGTGCGGCGCGATCCACAGCGCCAGAGCGGTCAGTAGCTTGACGTCACCCCCGCCCATCCAGCGCAGCGCGAAGAGCACCGCGAACACCGCGAAGACGACGACTGCCAGGCCAAGCTGGTAGGCCACGTCGGGCCACAGCGAAAAACCGGCGGCCCACCAATAGAGCGGCGCGGCCAGTGCGATGGCGGCGTTCAGCCAGTTGTCGATCTGGCGGCGGTGCAGGTCGGTGAAAGCGGCAAACAGCAGCGCGATTGCCAACGCCCCCTGCAATAGGTAACGAAAATCGAAGTCCGGCATGGTGCCCCCTGGTCTCAGGAAGCACGTGTAAAGGGCAGGGCTTACTAAATAGTAACCAGTCCCAAGAGGCCGGAATTAGGTAAATGCACCAACCAACACGACCCGCGCTCGACCGGCGGGCGATCCCCCCCCAGGCCAGCGAAAGTCGCTGGCGCGCGCCCGATGGCCACGCCATCCGGCGGATCGACTGGGCGCCCGCGACCATGCCGGCAAAGGGTTCGCTGCTGTTCTTTCCCGGGCGCGGGGACTTCTACGAGAAGTACCTGGAAACCTTCGATCACTGGCATCGCCGGGGCTGGCACGTCACCGCGATGGACTGGCGCGGGCAGGCCGGGTCGGGCCGCCTCGGCACGGATCCCTTCACCGGACACATCGACGATTTCGCCACCTGGGTCAGCGATCTTGGCGCCTTCTGGCCGGAGTGGAGCGCGACCACGCCGGGGCCGCACGTGCTGGCCGGACATTCGATGGGCGGGCACCTGGTGCTGCGCGCGGTGGCCGATGGCCGGGTCAATCCCGATGGGCTGATCCTCGTCGCGCCGATGCTGGGCCTGCGCGACAAATACGCCCCGACCCCGGTGGTCCACGCCGCCGCAAAGCTGATGTGCGCGCTGGGCGACCGGCGGCGTCCGGCGTGGAAGTGGAGCGAAAAGCCCGGCGAGGTTCCCGCCGACCGCATCCACCTCCTCACTCACGATGGTGAGCGCTATGCCGACGAATTGTGGTGGCGCGAGGCGCGGCCCGAAGTGGCGATGGGGCCGGGGTCGTGGGGCTGGGTCGAGCGCGGCTATGCCTCGATGCGGCTGCTTGCCCGCCCCGATGCACTCGATACGGTGCGGGTGCCGGTGCTGATCCTTGCGGCGGAGAACGACGAACTGGTCGGCTATGACGCGATCGTGCGCGCGGTGGCGCGGCTGCGCGATTGCGAGCTGGTCCACTTCGGCGCCGAAGCCCATCACGAGATCCTGCGCGAGGAGGACGGCGTGCGCAACCGCGCACTGGCCGCCTGCGACACCTTCCTGGACCGCATCGCGGCAGGCTGAGCGGAACGGTGCAGA
>JAFEEP010000219.1 GCA_018241045.1 Pseudomonadota bacterium
GATGCCGAGGGCAAGCGCGGTTTCGTCCTGACCCTCTCGACCCGCGAACAGCATATCCGGCGCGAGAAAGCGACCAGCAACATCTGCACCAATGCAGGGCTTTGCGCGCTGGCTTTCAGCATTCACATGACCTTGCTGGGCGGGGAAGGGCTGGAGCAACTGGCGCTGGTCAACCACGCCCGCGCCCAGGAAACGGCCGAGCGGTTGAGCCGGATCCCGGGCGTGTCGATCATGAACACGGCCTACTTCAACGAGTTTACCGTGGTGTTGCCCAGGGACGCCCGTGACGTGGTTCGCGCGCTGGCGGATCGCAACGTGCTGGGCGGGGTATCGCTGGGGCGGCTGTTCCCCGACGATCCGGCACTTGCCAACGGGCTGCTCGTCACCGCCACTGAATGTACCACCAGCGAGGATATCGAGCTGTTCGCCATCGCACTTGAAGGAGTTCTGGCATGAGCGCCGTCAACGCCGCCGGGTGGCGCCCCGAAATGGGGCCGGCCCAGCATCCCGGCCACGAAAATGCCGCCCACCTCACCGCCAGTGGCGACAAGGGGTTGATGCTGGAAGAACCGCTGATCTTCGAGCTGGGCAAGCCCGGATCGACCGGGGTGGACATTGATGCTACGGCACGCGCGATGTCGCCCGCGCTGGCGAAGTTCCGCCGCAAGGAACAGGCCGCGCTGCCCGGCCTGACCGAGCCTGAGACGGTGCGCCACTACACCCGCCTCTCGCGCCAGAACTACGCGATCGACCTCGGCCCGTTCCCGCTGGGATCATGCACGATGAAGCACAACCCGCGCCTCAATGAAAAGGTCGCGCGGATGGCCGGGTTTGCCGACGTTCACCCGCTCCAGCCGCAGCAGACCGTGCGCGGCGCCTATGAGGTGATCAACGAACTGGCCCATTGGCTGATCACCCTGACCGGAATGCACGGCGTGGCCATGTCGCCCAAGGCCGGCGCGCACGGCGAGCTGTGCGGAGTGCTATGCATCAAGGCCGCGCTTGAGGCGCGGGGCGAGGACCGCAAGGTCATGCTTGTGCCCGAAAGCGCGCATGGCACCAACCCCGCCACCGCCGCCTTCGCCGGTTTCTCGATCGAGAACATCCCCGCCACCGCCGAGGGCCGGGTCGATCTGGCCGCGCTCAAGGCCCGGCTGGGGCCGGATGTGGCGGGCGTGATGATCACCAACCCCAACACCTGCGGCCTGTTTGAGCGCGAGATGAAGGCGATCTGCGACGCGGTCCATGCCGCGGGCGGCTATGTCTATTGCGACGGTGCGAACTTCAACGCCATCGTCGGCAAGGTTCGTCCCGGCGACCTTGGCGTCGATGCCATGCACATCAACCTGCACAAGACCTTTTCCACCCCGCACGGTGGCGGTGGGCCGGGTTCGGGTCCGGTGGTGCTGTCAGAGGCGCTGTCGCCCTTCGGCCCGCTGCCCTTCACCTCGCGCACGGCGGACGGCGTGGTCCACCTCGTTGAGGAGGAGGATGCGGTCACCACCGGGCATGACCGTTCGTTCGGCCGCATGGCCGCGTTCCACGGCCAGATGGGGATGTTCACCCGGGCGCTGACCTATATCCTCAGCCACGGTGCGGATGGCCTGCGCCAGGTGGCAGAGGACGCGGTGCTTAACGCCAACTACGTGCTGCGCAGCCTTGATGGCATTCTCGACGCGCCGTTCGGGGCGACCGGGCCGTGTATGCACGAGGCGCTGTTCAGTGACGAAAACTTCCCCGAGGGCTTCTCGACCCTCGATCTGGCCAAGGGCCTGATCGATGAAGGCTTCCACCCGATGACGGTCTATTTCCCGCTGGTGGTCCATGGCGCGATGCTGATCGAGCCGACGGAAACGGAAAGCAAGGCGGGGCTTGACCGCTTCATCACCTCGATGCGCAGCCTCGCTGCGCGGGCCAAGAATGCCGATCCCAGCCTCAAGACCGCGCCGCATTTCGCCCCGCGCCGCCGCCTTGACGAGACCCAGGCGGCGCGCAAGCCGGTGCTGAACTGGCGCGGGGAGTGACCCGGCGATGAGCGCGGGCACGGTCCAGACCTGGCTGCCGCTGTTGGTGATCGGGCTGGTGCTGGCTTTGCGCTGGCGCAACCTGGCGCGGCCCCGGCCCTTGCGCACGGCGCGGCTATGGATCGCGCCCTTGTTCATGACCGTGGTGGTCGGCCTGGCAATGTTCGGGATGCCGATCAGCGCCTATGGGTTGATTGCCGTGGCGGGCGGACTGGCGCTGGGCCTGCTGATCGGCTGGCGGCGCGCCCATCTGCTTCACCTGTCGCGCGATCCGCAAACCGGTGCCTTGCAGATGCGCCAGACCCCGGCGGCTTTCGTGCTGATCATCGCCCTGTTGGTGGTCAAGCGGGTGCTGGTGCCGCAGCCCGGCGCGGATGCCACGGGGCACATTGCTCCGCAGGCGCTGATCGTTACGGACGCGCTGATGGGCTTTGCCCTGGGGATGATCCTCGCGACCAATCTGACGCTGTGGCTGCGCGCGCGCGACGTGCCGCACCGAGACGCGCCACCTGCCGGGGAATAGCCATATGTGGTCCGCGCTTTTCACCTTCACCAACGGCTTGGCCGTTGTCGCCTGGCTGGCACTGCTGTTGCTTCCCCGCATTGCATTGGTGCGCAGCGCGATCATGTTCGCCGGGGTGGCGCTGCTTTGCCTGATCTACGCGGTCTGCTTTGGTCTGGTCGTCAGTGGCAACCTTGATCCGGTAGTTGCGGTCGGAGCGGGGGCAGTAAAGCCCGGCTTCGGTTCGATCCCGGCGGTTCGAGCGATATTCGCCAGCGATGGCGGCGTGGTGATCGGCTGGACGCATTACCTGGCGTTCGATCTGTTCACCGGACTGTGGATCGCCTCCGACGCCGACAACAAGGGCTATGGCCGCGTAATACAGGCGCCATTCCTCGCCGCAACCTTCATCGCCGGGCCGATCAGCCTGCTGTTCTGGCTGTTGGCGCGCGAGCGCCGCGCCCGCGCCGTGGCGCGGGCCGGGGGCGGGCGCTGATCCTTTCGGCGCTTAGTGGATCGCGTCGCTGCCGGCCTGACCGACCGACTGGATGTCCTTGCCCACGCCCTTGACCGTGTTGCAGGCGGTGGCCGTCAGGGCGATCCCGGCAACGCCGAGGATGAGGATGAACTTGCGCAGCATGGGACTTGTCCTTCGTTATCCGTTTGCCCGAGTTCTAGCCCCGGGCAGATGTAGCGTGCAATAGGTTGCATTTTCGCAAGCTGAACGATCCGACGAGCCGAGTGGTTCGCGCGCCTATTCGGTGTTTGCCGTCGACAGCGGCGATTGGGCATGGGCCAGCCGGTGTTCGCGCCAGGCGATCAGCGCCCCAGCCCCAATGATCAGCGGGGCGCCCAGCCAGGTTGCCGTCGGGGGCAACTGGTCCCACACCAGCCAACCATAGAGCGTGGCCCAGACCAGCGAGGAATAGTCCATCACGATCACGCTGGCGACCTGGCCGAACCGCAGCGAGGCGGTGAGCAGCAATTGCGCGACGCAGCCGAGCACGCCGATCGCGATCAGCAGGAACCACTGGAAGGGGCTGTGCGCCGAAATGAAGAAGGGCAGCCCGAGCAGGTAGAACGCGCTCGATATGGCCGAGAACCAGAACACTATCGAAATCGGCTCGTCAGTGCGCGAGAGGTCGCGGATCTGGATCGAGATCAACGCGACCATGAAGGCCGCTCCCAGCCCCACCGCGGTGCCCAGCGGCGGCATATGCGTCTGGCCGGGCCGGGCGATGATCAGGATGCCCAGGAAACCCGCGACTACCGCCGCCCAGCGCCACGGCCCGACCCGCTCGCGCAGCAACAGCGCCGAGAGGATCACCGCGAAGATCGGGGTGGTGAAACTGAGTGTAGTCGATTCGGCCAGCGGCAGCAGCAGGGGCGCGCCGAAAGTCATGACCATGCCGATCATGCCCATCACCGCGCGGCGGAAATGGGTCGGCATCCGCCGGGTCCGCAGTCGTCCGAGCTGGCTCTGCACGGCGAGCCATCCCGCCAGC
>JAFEEP010000021.1 GCA_018241045.1 Pseudomonadota bacterium
ACCCCGAGGCGACCCTGCTGAAACAGATTGGCACTGGCGACTGTGAAGTGATCTTTCTGGCGGGGGAGCGCGCGGATCCCGATACGATCGCCTGGCTGGAGGACAAGTCTGGCCTGCCGGTGATCGACCACTGGTGGCAGACCGAACTGGGCTGGCCGGGCGTGGCAAGCTGCTTTGCCCTGGGTGATGTGCGGCGCAGGCGTGGCAGTGCTGGCTTCCCGGTGCCGGGCTATGCCTTCGAGATCCTTGGAGAGGACGGCAAGCCCGTCCCGGCAGGAGAGAGCGGCGCCGTGGCGATCCGCGAGCCGCTGCCCCCCGGCGCCTTCCGCACCCTGTGGAACAATCCCGCCGGCTACGCGAAGAACTTCGCCACGTTCTCGGGCTGCTACGAAACCGGCGACGCGGGGCATTTCGATGCGGACGGCTTCCTCCACATCATGGGCCGCACCGATGATATCATCAACGTCGCCGGACATCGCCTGTCGACCGGGCAGATGGAACAGATCGTCGCAGAGCAGGACGGAGTGGCCGAATGCGCGGTGATCGGGGCTGACGATCCGATCAAGGCGATGGTCCCGATCGCCTTCGTCGTGCCGCGCGCCGGGTTTGAGCAGGACGACACGCTGATCCCAAGGGTAATCGCCGCGGTCCGTGCCGAACTGGGCGCGGTGGCCGCGCTCAAGACAGCCCATGTCGTACCCGGCCTGCCCAAGACCCGCTCGGGCAAGATCCTGCGCAACCTGTTGCGCAAGATCGCCAATGGCGAGAATTGGACCACCCCGCCGACGATCGAGGACGCCAATGTGCCTGCACTGATCGAAGCTGCCATGAAGAGCTAGGCGCGTCCCGCCTCAGGTGGCGCGGACGCGGGTGAAGGCCCGTTCGTAGAGCGCCTGCATCTCGGGCCGATAGCGGGCGTATTCACACTTCGCGAGCAGGTTGGCGGGTGGGAAGATCACCGGATTGTTGCGGTAATCCTCGGGCATCAGCGCTCGGGCGGCGGCGTTGGGGGTGGGGAACAGGATCGTCTCGGTGATCGCCTTGTCGGCCTCTGCATCGAGCAGGTAGTTGATGAAGGCATGGGCGTTCTTCGGATGCGGCGCGCCCCTGGGGATGCACAGCGAATCCGAACTGAGCTGGCTGCCCTCCTTTGGCAGGACGAAATCGAGATCCTCGTCCTCCAGCATGACCTGGGCGATATCGCCATTGTATTCGAGCACCAGATCGACCTCGCCCTTGAGCAGCAGGTCCTGGCCGTTGTCCTCGTGGAAGGCCTTGATGAAGGGCTTCTGCTTTTCCATCATTGCGGCGATGGTCGTGACATCCGCCGGGGTCAGGGCGTTGATCGACTTGCCCAGGTATTTGCCATAGAGGCGGAACATATCGCCCGCTTCGGACAGCACGGCGATCCGGCCCTTGTACTCGTCGCTATCGAACAGCACCTTCCAGCTATCGGGCCGGGTTTTCACCTTGGACTTGCGATAGCCGATCCCCAGCGTCAGCCAGGTATAGGGCATCGACCACTTGCGGCCCGGATCGTAGGGCACGTCGATGAAGCTTTTGTCGATGTTCTTCAGGTTGGGGATCTGCGCGTGGTCCAGCGGCAGCAGCATCGCCGCCGCGCTCATCCGCTCGACGAAATCGTTGGTCGGCACGATCACGTCATAACCGGGGTTGCCCGCGCGCAGTTTGGCGAACAACTCGTCGTTGCTGGCGAACATCGTCAGGTTGACGTCGATGCCGCTCGCCGCCCTGAAATCGGCCAGCGTGGTTTCCCCGATATAGGTGTCCCAGTTGTAGAAGTTGAGCTTCTGGTCCTCGCCAGTCGGCGCGATCTTGCCTTTGCTGCCACCGTCACCCGGCTTGCCGCACCCGGCGAGGCTACCCAGGCTGATCCCGATCGCCGCCGCGCCGAGTGACTGCAGGAGGGAGCGCCGTCCCAGGCGAAGGCCGCCACGCTTGCCGATATCCGTCATGACCTTCCTCTCGCGTCATGGTGCGCCATGCCACGATGCTAACCCCGATTGGCACCACCGCAAGCGGCAATCGGCGAATGAATTGCCGCCAAACCAGGAGCATGGCATAGCTCCTGTGATGATTGAGGACGACGAAGAGCTGGACCTCTCGCCACCGCCGCGGGTCAAGGTGGGGGTCGCGATCGGGGTCGTTTTGCTGCAACTGGTCGTCATCCTCGGGCTGGTTCGCGCCTTCGCTCCCGATTTTGCCGCCAAGGCGCTGGAGACGGTGGTGTCCACCTTCAGCGTCACGATCACCACCCCGCCGCCCAAGCCGCCCGAACCGCCCAAGGCGCCCAAGCCCGCCGGGGCCTCGGGCGATGTCGGCAAGAAGGCGGTGCCGCACGCGGCCAAGGCGCCCGATCCGAAGATCAGGATTGCCCAGGCCCCGGCGCCCAAGGCGGCGAGCACCGGCAGCGCCGACACATCGGGCGCGCGTGATCGCGGCGATGGGACCGGCGCGGGCGGGACCGGCAATGGCACCGGCAGCGGTGCAGGCGGCGATGGCCAGGGCGGCGGCGCGGCGAGCAAGGCGGTGCTGATCTCGGGCCAGCTCAATAGCGCACGCGACTTTCCCATTCCTGCGGGCGGGCGCGAAGAGCGGATCGGCAAGTCGGTGATCATCGCCCTGACGATCAGCCCCAACGGCCGGGCCACCGCCTGCAAGGTCTATCGCAGCAGCGGCCTGCCCGATACCGATGCGGCGACCTGCCGCCTGGCGATGGACAAGCTGCGCTTCAAGCCCGCGATGAACGGGGCGGGAGAGCCGATCACCTCAACCTTCTACTGGCAGCAGAAGTTCTTTTTCTGAAGCTGCGCGAGTGCATTCGTCTGCACGCGTCCACCAGCGCTTGATCGCGCCCCGGCCCGGGGCCTAGATGCAGCGCCATGATCGCCCAGACCATCCAGCTTGCGCTTGCCCCGGTGTTCGTTCTCGTCGCGATGGGCAATATCCTCAACCTTCTGTCGAGCCGCCTCAGCCGGGTTGTGGATCGGGCACGTTCGCTACAGGAACGCCACGTCGAAACGAAGGGCCCCGACCACGATGAGGTGGTTGCCGAAATCCGCATGATCGACCGGCGGATTGCCCTGATCGGCCGGGCGATGCGGCTGATGGTGATCAGCGGGCTGATGGTCGGCACCACCGTTGCGGTGCTGTTCCTCGAGGAACTGGCGAACCTGCAACTCCAGCGGGTCGCCGCCGCAACCTTCCTCGCCGCGATTGCCCTGCTGATGTGGGCGCTGGTGCTGTTCCTGCGCGAAACCCAGGTCGCCGCCGAACAATTGCGGATTCCTCGGATGTATCTGGAACTTGAGCGCGAGATTTAGAGCCTCACGCCAGCAGCTTGCGTCCCTTCTGCTCCAGCGCGCCGCGAATCATCGGTTCGACGAAGGACAGCGAACCGGGCAGTTCGACAGTGAACACCACCTGGCCCTGCTCCAGCTCGACCTTGCCGGTCACCGACTTGCCCATCGCGCCGATCGTCAGGTTCATGGTGTTTTCGTCCGGCCAGTCGGTCGAAACATCGGCAACGCCACCGGGGATGAAATCGGCGATTTCGCCGGTGCGCGATTTCAGGCGGCGGCGGACCTCATCATTGGTCAGGCCGTGGGAAATGGGGACGCGCATCAGCCCGCCGTGCCTCCGTCGTTCAGGCCGTCGCCGTATTTGTAGTCGAGATAGCGGGTCTGGATCGCCAGGTTGTCGATCGCGCCCGCAGCCAACTGACGGGTAACGCTGTCGATCTCGGTGCTGATCTTGCCAAGGCTTTCGGTGACCTGCTGGTCGGGCGAGCGGCCGTTCTGCGCCTCGGCGCGCAAGTGGCGCGGGATCGCGGTGTAGCTGGAAACCAGATTGGGCAGCGTCTCACCCACAAGCTTGCGCACATCGCGTGCCGCTTCGGTATTGGCGTCGAGCCCGTCAAGCTGATGGCCGAGCGCATCGAGCTGGTTGCCGATGTGATCGACGATCGGCACCGCCGGGGCTGGCAGGGCCGGACGCTGGCGTTCAAGCCAGATTTCGGTCCGGCCGACCAGGGTCTTGGTATCGCCGGTCGTCAACGAATCGATCGTCGGCACCTTCATCCTCGGAAACGATCCGAACACGCCTACCGCGACGATGATCGCCAGCATGGTGACGATGATCCCGGTCCAGCCGATGCCGTTCACGATCACCCCGGCGACCATCGCCGCGAACAGGATCGCCCCGACCGCAAGCATCATGCGGACCAGCTTGCGGAACAGGTAGTCGCGCTTCATCGCCGCCGAACGCCGCCCGATCGACGCCACGCGCCGACCCCCGGCGCGCTGGTTGACGAGCGAGGTGCCCGCCGCGCGCATGATCTGCTGATGCTGGTGGGCTTCGCCGCTCATCGTCACTCAGCGCTCAGCAGGCTGGGTGCGTCATGCGCGGCCTGCGCCTGGGCCGCGCCTTCGGCACGCGCGATGTAGCCGCGCGATTTCTCGACCTCGGCGGACAGGGTGGTCACGGTCTGCTTCATCGATTCCAGCGCCTTGACCTTGAAGGTGTCGATGTTGTCCATCGTGTCGTAGATGTTCTGGAAGGCGCGTTGCAGCGTCTCGATCGGGATCGTGCTGGAAGCGGCCTGTTCGTGAATTTTGCCGGTCTGGTCGCGCAGCAGGGTGCTGGTCGAATCGATCAGGTTGGCGGTGGTGGTGTTGAGCGCGGTGATCTGTTGCAGCACCAGCCGCTGGTTGGTCATCGCCTGGGCAACGGTAACTGCGGTGCGCAGCGCGCCGACGGTGGTGGTGCTGGCGCGGTCGACGCCCTTGACCAGTTCGACGTTGTTCTTCTTGACCAGATCGAGCGCAAGGTAGCCCTGGACTGACACCGCCATCTGGGTGAGCAGGTCCTGGGTGCGCTGGCGCACGTAGAACAGCGCGCTCTCGCGGATCGCCTTGGCCT
>JAFEEP010000220.1 GCA_018241045.1 Pseudomonadota bacterium
ACGTCAGCCCGCGCTGGTATTCTGACGAGGAACAGGTGCCGACCTGGAACTATGTCGCGCTCGAGCTTGAAGGGCGGGTACGGCGAATGGATCAGGAAGGCTTGCTTGGCCTGGTCACCGCGCTGTCCGACAAGCACGAGGCGCGGATTGCCGAAGGCAAGCCCTGGACGATGGACAAGCTCTCCCCCGCCCGGCTGCGCGGCCTGCTCGCCGGGATCGTCGGGTTCGAGATGGAGGTTCAGGCCTGGCGCGAAACGCTCAAGCTCAGCCAGAACAAGGACGCGGCGAATCGCGCCCGGCTGGCCGACGGCCTTGAGGCCGAGGGTTCGCCCGCCATCGCCCAGTTGATGCGGAGCCTGACGCCATGACCGTCCGGCTCGCCGTGTTCGACTGCGACGGCACCCTGGTCGATGGCCAGGCGGCGGTATGCGACGCGATGGACGCCGCCTTTGCCGAGGTCGGCCTGGCCCTGCCTGATCGCCATGCGGTGCGCCGCGCGGTGGGGCTCAGCCTGCCTCAGGCGATCCGCCTGTTGCTGCCCGACGCCGACGAGACGCTGCGCGGCGGAATCGACCGTGCCTATCGCGACTCCTTCCGCCAGACCCGCGAGAGCGGCGCCCTGGTCGAGCCGCTCTATGACGGTATCCCCGAACTGCTCACCGCGTTGCACGGCAGCGGTTGGGCGCTGGGGGTGGCGACCGGCAAGAGCGATCGCGGCCTTGCCCACTGCCTCGCCACTCACGGCCTGACCAGCTTGTTCGGCACGCTTCAGACCGCGGATCGCCACCCCTCCAAGCCGCACCCGGCCATGCTTGAAGCGGCGATGGACGATGTGCTTGCCCTGCCCGGCGACACGGTGATGATCGGCGACACGCAGTTCGACATGGACATGGCGCGGGCGATAGGGGTCCGCGCGGTCGGGGTCGACTGGGGCTATCACACCCCGGATGAATTGATCGCCGCCGGGGCCGACGCCGTCGCCACTTCCCCCGCCCACCTGCTGGAGCTTCTGTCATGAGCCAACCCGATCCCGCTCGCCAGCGCTTCATCGCCCTGCAACTGATGCGCCTCAGCGGGGCGGTCTTCGCCCTGCTCGGCCTGCTGATTGTTGCGCGCCGGGTCGATATGCCAATCGCCGCGGGCTATGCCTTCCTGGTCGTCGGCTTCGTCGACCTGTTCGTGGTGCCGCTGCTGCTGGCCAAGCGCTGGAAGTCGCCGCCGCAATGAAGCGATTCTACAAGGCGGTGGCGGTCGAGGCCGCAGAGGGCGGCTGGCAGGTCAGCCTCGACGGGCGCGGGATCAAGAGCGTCGGCGGACGCCCGCAGGTCGTCCCCACCCGCGCCTTGGCCGAGGCGCTCGCCGCCGAGTGGGAGCAGCAGGGAGAGGAGATCGACCCCGCCAGCTTCATCCTGCGCGACATGGCCGATTTCGCGATCGACGTGATCGGCCCCGATCGCCCCGGCACGATCACCGCGCTGTTGCGCTTCGGCGAGGGCGACACGCTGCTCTACCGCGCCGAAGCCGGCGAACCGCTCCACCAGCGTCAGGTCGAGCGGTGGGAGCCGCTGCTCAAGGCCGCCGAAGCGCGCTGGGACATTCATTTCGAGCGGATCGAGGGGATCATTGCCCGGCCCCAGCCCGCCGCGACGCTGGCACGGCTGCGCGCGGTGCTGGAAGCGGAGGACGACTTTGCGCTGTCAGCGGTCAATACCCTCGCCTCGCTCGCCGCCTCGCTCACCGTCGCGCTCGCCGCGCTGCAACCCGGCTCCGATGCGACCGAGCTGTGGGCGCTGGCCAATCTCGAGGAGGATTGGCAGGCCGAACTGTGGGGCAGCGACCACGAGGCCGAGGCCCGCCGCGCATGGCGTCTTGCCACGTTCACCGCCGCAATCGGATTCGCCCGGCTGGCGCGGACCTGACGACAGGTCGCGATTCCGGGACGGCGCGACGCAAATTGTAACGGTTCGTCGCAAGTCGCTCTCGAGCCAGCCGCACAAGGCTTGGCCACACGAGGCTCATTCATCTAGGAGAAAGGTTAACGTGAACAGGCACGGCGCGCCAGTTTCCAAGGAGTAACCCAATGCGTGTCATTTCCACCAATCCGGGGGCGCTTGTTGCCCTCGCCATGCTTGCCGTTCCGATGTCGGGCGCGGTGCTTGCCCAGCAACCCACGACTGATCCGGCCATCGTCGTCACCGGCGAACCGATCCCCGATCCCTCGCAGATGACCGCCGGCCCCGAAATCAAGGGCACCATCACCGCCCGCCACGGCGACAAGATGAAGGTCACAGCCGCCGATGGCACCAGCTCGATCATCGCGATCAGCCAGGCGACCAAGGTCAAATCCGGCGGCGGCCTGTTCGGCGGCGGCAACAACAACCTGGGTGCGGCGTCGCTGCTCAACGGCCTGCCGGTTACGGTCAAGACCCTGCAGTGGCCGGGCGGCCTGTTCGCCAGCCAGGTCACCTTCAAGAACGGCGATTTCAAGACCGCCAACATGATCCGCAATGGCACCGACCAGCGCTTTGCCGAGCAGACCGCCGCGACCGAGGCACTGCGCGGCCGCATGGCCGACATCGACCAGTACAACATCAAGAGCACGACCAACGTGTTCTTCGACACCGGCAAGTGGATGATCTCGCCCAAGGGCAAGGATGACCTCTGCGCCGTCGCCAGCCAGGGCGAAGCAACCAACAACGCGCTGATGCTGGTGGTCGGCTACACCGATTCGGTCGGCAGCGACGATTACAACCAGACGCTCAGCGAAAAGCGCGCCAACAGCGTGATCAACTTCCTGCAGCAGACCTGCCACTGGAAGCCCTATCGTATGCTGACCCCGACCGGCATGGCCAAGGCCGATCCGCTGGCGGACAACAACACCCCCGAAGGCAAGGCGCAGAATCGCCGCGTTTCGGTGAACATCCTGGTCAGCAAGGGCCTCGACGGGATGTAAGGCGCTTGGGGGGTGGGCCTTGGCTCACCCCCTTGGCATCCGGCGATCAGCTACCCATCCACTCCACCACCTGGCCCGCGACATCGTTCGCGGCCTGGTTGAGCGCGTTGCCGACGGCCGTGGGCTTGGCACTGGCGGTGGGAACCACGGCTTCGAATCGGCGGGTCGTTACCTGCCCGGCAGGGGTAGTGCGCAGGGCATCGAAGCGGACCACCGCCGACTGCCTGCGCGCATCGTAGTCCAGATCGATCAGTTTGCCGCCAAGACGAGTTCCTGTTGCCGGAACCGGCTGATCATCCTCCAGCACCAGCCGCCCACCCTTGGCCCGGAGTCGCTCGGCGAGCAAGGCGCGGAACTGACGCGCCGGGCGTTCGACCCATTGCGCGTCCTTGAGATAAGCAACATCAACCGCGTTGATCTGCACCGGCACCCGCAGCACGGCGAGGCGACTTTCGGTTTCGGGCTCCATCACCATGATCGCTTCGGTCGGCTTGCCGCTGGCGCTTGACCCGGCGGGCGCAGCTTCGGCGGGGACGAGGCGGAGCAGCGCCGGGGGCGGCTTCGCCCCGCCAGCAAGCCCGCCAAGGCACCCGCCCAGCGACAAGGCGAGCGCC
>JAFEEP010000221.1 GCA_018241045.1 Pseudomonadota bacterium
CTCATCACTACCCCGGTGACCCACAACGCCAATGTCTTCGCCCCCGCCCAGCTCACGCTGGTCACGCGCAAGAAGCAGCCGGGCAACGACTGGGCACCGCCGATCGGCGTGCTGCAGCGGGCGGTGGATTGAGGGGAATGCCGATCGCCGGAAGCTGAAGGCGACCCGCTGCCAGGACCAGGGTCGGCAGCGAAGGCGGCGGTCAGGAGCTGGCCTGACGCGCCATTCCCCTGCTCGCCCTCATCGCAACTTGGTAGGCTTCCGTCATTCCAGCCCGCTTCACCCGTCCTGAAGCCAGCTCCCGCCCATGCCGCGCCGCCTCGATTACTACGACCGCAACGCCACCCGCTTCGTCGAGGGCACCTTGCATGCGGACATGTCCGCTCTTCACGCCCGCTTCCTCGCGCACGTCCCCGCCGGCGCGCTGATCCTCGATGCCGGCTGCGGCTCTGGGCGCGACAGCAAGGCCTTTCTGGAGGCGGGATTTCGCGTCCGCGCCTTCGACGCCTCGACCGAGCTCGCCCGTCTGGCACAGACGCACATCGGCCAGCCGGTCGAGGTAAGACGCTTCGAGGACGTCGCCGAGCGCAGCCACTACGACGGCATCTGGGCATGCGCCAGCCTGCTGCATGTGGCGGAAGCCGAGCTGCCCTCGACCCTCGCCCGCCTGTGGACCAGCCTCAAACCCGGCGGCGTGTTCTACCTCAGCTTCAAGCACGGTGAAGGCGAACGCAGCGACGGAGAGCGCCACTTCACCGACGCCACCGAGCAACGCCTCACCGAATGGATCGCCGGTCTGCCCGAGCTGGGTTCGGTCGAATGCTGGATCACCGAGGACCAGCGACCCGAGCGCAGCGAGCGGTGGCTCAACGGCCTGTTGCGACGCAAATCGGTGGCGACCCGCCGCCTGTTCACCGGCGAGCCGCAACATCCCCTGCTTTCGCAGCTATGCCACTCGATCGCCCACGCGGACGAGATCGACCTGGCAGTGTCCTTCGTACAGGCGAGCGGATTGCGTCTGCTGCTGCCCGACCTGCACGACGCGCTCGGCCGGCAGGCCGCCGAATCGCGACCACCGGTTCGGGTTCGCATCCTGACCAGCGACTACCTCGACATCACCGACCCGCAGGCCCTGCGGCTGCTGGTGCTGTTGCAAGCGCAGGGCGCGCAGGTGCGGATCTTCGAAGCGAGCGGACGCAGCTTCCACCTCAAGGCCTACCTGTTCACCCACTTCCCCGACCAGAGCGCGCTGCATGGCACCGTGTTCATCGGCTCGAGCAACATCAGCCGTCCGGCGCTCACCGACGGTCTGGAATGGAACTATCGCGTCGACTACCCGGGCGATGACGGTTTCCTCGAAGCCCGCGCGCGGTTCGAGGAACTCTTCCGCGACCCGCGCACGGTCGAACTCTCCGACGCCTGGATCGACCGCTATGAAGCTCGCCGCGTGCCGCCGTCGCGACCCGTCGAGCCGAGCGCCGACGAGAACGAAAAGCCGCCGACACCCACGCCGATCCAACATGAAGCCTTAGCCGCACTCACTCACACCCGCCGCGAAGGTTACCGGCGCGGTTTGGTCGTGCTCGCCACTGGTCTCGGCAAGACCTGGCTCGCCGCCTTCGACGCCGAGCAGATCGGCGCCCGGCGCGTGCTCTTCGTCGCCCACCGCGAAGAAATCCTCAACCAGGCCGCCGACACCTTCGTGCGCATCCGCCCACGTGCACGCATCGGCTTCTATATGGGCCAGACCCGCGACACCCAGGTCGACGTGCTGTGCGCCTCGGTACAGACCCTCGGCCGCAACACCCACCTGGAGCGCTTCGCTCCGCAGCATTTCGATTACATCGTCGTCGACGAATTCCACCACGCCGCCGCACCCACCTATCGGCGGCTGCTCGCCCACTTCGCGCCCCAGTTCCTGCTCGGACTCACCGCGACGCCCGACCGCACCGATCAGTCGGACATCCTGTCCCTGTGCGACGACAACCTCGTCTTCGACCGCAACCTTTTCGCCGGCATCCATGCCGGCCTGCTCGCGCCCTTCCACTACTACGGAATCTGGGACACGTCGGTCGATTACAAGGAGATTCCCTGGCGCAACGGCCGCTTCGACCCCGACAAGCTGTCGAACAAGCTCGCCACCCTCGCCCGCGCCCGCCATGCCCTCAAGGAATGGCGCAAGCGCGCGCAGCAGCGCACCCTCGCCTTTTGCGTATCGATCCGCCACGCCGAGTTCATGGCGACGCAGTTCCGCCTGCAGGGCATCGAAGCCGCCGCCGTCTACGCCGGCTCCGAACTCGCACGCGGCGAAGCACTTGAGCAACTCGCGGATGGCCGACTCGCGGTGATCTTCTCGGTCGACCTGTTCAACGAAGGCGTCGACCTGCCGGCGATCGACACCGTGCTGATGCTGCGGCCCACAGAGTCCAAGATCCTCTTCCTGCAACAACTCGGCCGCGGCCTTCGCCGCGCCGAAGGCAAGGAACGCCTGGTGGTGCTCGACTTCATCGGCAACCATCACAGCTTCCTGCACAAACCGCAGGCGCTCGGCCAGATCGGCAGCGGCTACAAACAGCTCGCCGAATTTGCACGCAAGCTCGAAACCCGCCGGCTCGAACTGCCTACCGGCTGCTACATCAACTTCGAACTGGAGTTGATCGACTTTCTCAAATCGCTCGATGGGGACGGCGTCGCCCGCGACTACGAGGCGCTGCGCGACGGCCTGGGTCGCCGCCCGACATTGGCGGAGTTCTATCGCAGCGGCGCGAATTTCGGGCGCATGCGGAAGGAGTACACAAGCTGGTTCGGGCTCGTTAAAGCGATGGGGGATCTCGGCGAGACGGAATCCACCCTCCTCGACGCGCATCAGGGCTTCCTAGGCGAACTCGAGAGAACCGAGATAAACAGGAGCTACAAGTTGGTCCTGCTCGAAGCCTTCCAGGAACTCGACGGCTGATTCACGCCGCCCGTTCTCCCGCAACTGGCCCAACGCTCATGGCAAATCCTGCACCGTCGCCGGCCGCTCCTCGCCGATCTTCCCGGCTCATTCGATGCCACCGAGGATGGGACGAGCACAGGATGGCAACGCTACTGGCGCGACAACCCGGTGAAAGCCTGGATCGGCGGTAACAAGGCAACGGACAAAAACAGCCTCTTCCGTGTCCGGAGCGAATGCTTCGAGCCTGTTTTCCATGTCGCACCCGAACTGCGGGAAACGCTGACGGAAATGGTGCAGGAGCTGATCGACTATCGCCTCGCCGCCTATGAAGCGCGCCGCACGTCCACGACCAGCGCCGACAACGTGATCCCTTTCCCGCGACAACGCCCGGAGGGTATCGAGCTTCCCTACTTCCCCAATCTGCGCATCGCCTGCGGCCACTTCCGCACGGCCAGCGCCGATGCCGAAGAGCATCGCCGCGTTGGTCCCGGCCACGGTCGCCTCGATCCCGCCCGCCACTTCATCGCCCGCGCCTCAGGCAACTCGATGAACGGCGGCAAGAACCCGATTCGCGACGGCGACTATCTGCTGCTCGAACTCGTCAGCCCGACCAATGCTGGCTCGATTACCGGCAGCATCATGGCGATCGAGCGTCAGGATCGAACGGGTGACGATCAATATCTGCTGCGCGTCGTCACCAAACACCGCGACGGCAGCTATGTGCTCGTCGCCAATAATCCCGATTACGAAGACATCCACGTCACGCCCGAAATGGCCGACGAACTGCGCACGCTCGCGCGCCTGAAGGCGGTCATCGACCCCTTCGAACTCGCGGTGGGCGAATCCTTCATGCGTGAAGAGATCCCGGCGCTGTTCGGCGAAACATTCAACCCCGGGAACTGGAACAGCGGGCACGTCGTGCTTCCCGAGCGGAACGCCCACGTGCTGCTCGTTACCCTCAACAAGCAGGGCAAGTCGGAGGATCACCGCTACCTGGATCGATGGATCGACGAGCACACGTTCCAGTGGTCGAGCCAGAACGCGACGACACCGGAAAGCAAACGTGGGCGGGAGATCATCGAACACGCGACGCGAGGGATGTCTCTGCATCTCTTCGTGCGCGAGACGAAGCTATCGGGTGGAAAGGCGGCGCCGTTCATTTATCTTGGGAAGGCGCGCTACAAAGAGCACAGCGGGAGCGCGCCGATGAGCGTTTTGCTGGAGGTTGGGCTCACCGCATGAATTTCGGGTTCCGACCCAACGGCCGTTTGGGTTTTTCGCCCCAATGACCGGAATGCAGCGTTAACGGCCGTTCGCACGGAACTGCATAACGCCCGCCGTAGCCGGAAACCGGACGTCATCGACGAGTACGTCGTTAACGGCCTCCTGTTGCTCGGCTATGGGGCACCACAGACTATTTTCTATCGCCCACGGAGGAGGATGGCACCCAAAGAATGGGCAGAGACCCTGACCTCCGATCTGCACGGCAGCCTGTAGCATAGTCAATGGTGTGCCCTGTCATTTCTTCTAAAACGCTAAGTCACCGTGAGCCAGCTGCAGCTGCCTTCTCGGTCGAAAGGCGTGGCACAAGATCAAGTACCCGCGCTAGGACACGGGCCTCACCTCCGAGTCTCTCCTGGGCTGTGCCTGCCCTTTCTTGAAGTAGCCTCTGCAGCCCTGCTTGGTCAATCCGGGCACCAGTATCCGGATGGAGCCAATACTTCTCCGGGGTGGCTACCGTCACGACTAGGC
>JAFEEP010000222.1 GCA_018241045.1 Pseudomonadota bacterium
CGTGTCGATGTTCGCGCTCATGGCGAACCCGCTCTCGGGCCTACTCGTGGTTCTCGCCACGATCGTTGCCCTGCTGCTGATGATGTGGCGCGATCGCCACCACTTGAACGTGCTTGACAAGATCGGAGAACGCCTCGTGTTCTGGAACCAGAAGTCGAAGGGCCTGACCGCGTATCGGGCGGGTCTGATCTCGAAGATCCCCCACGGGCACGCGCAGCTGCCGGGCATGCTCGCCCAATCGCAGCTGTTCGAGTTCAGGGACTCGTTCGGGGATCCGTTCGCGGCGATCTACTACCGCACGACGGCGCAGTACACGGTCGTGTTCATGTCGCAGCCGCAGGGCGAATCCGACGTCGACCAGGAGCAGCGCAACCAATGGGTGGCGAACTGGGGGCAGTGGATCGCTGAGCGGTCGAACGAGCTGGGCGCGGAGCAGATCACGGCGACGGTCGAGACGGCCGCGGAGAGCGGGATCCGAGCGCGGGCCGAGGTCGAACGTCGGTTGGATCCGAACGCTGCGCCGTTCAGTCGCGCGGTGATGCGCGAGTCGGTCGCAGGCGCGAAGACTCCGCGGATCACGAGCTACGTGACGGTGACGTTCGCCGCCGTCCCTCGTCCGGGCGCCGCGGCGCGGCCGATGGACGAAATGGCGGTGTTCCTGTCGACGCGCGTTCGGTCCCTCGCCGCGCAGCTGTCGCAGACGGGCGCGGGCCCGGTGCGGCCGTGCACACCGGCGGATCTCACCGAGCTTGCCCGGGTCGCATACGAGCCGGCGACGGCGGAGTTCTTCGACCAGGCACGCGCGGAGAACGAGCCGTACCAGCTGCAGTGGAACGAGGCCGGGCCGACCGCCCATCAGGCCGACTGGGACAAGTTCTTCCACGATGGCGCTGTCTCGCGCACATGGACGATGACGCAGCCGCCGCGCGCCGCGGTGCAGGAGACGAGCCTGCGGGTGCTGCTGAACCCGCATCAGGAGCTGACCCGCAAGCGGGTCACGATGATCTACCGGCCGATGGAGGCCCAGGAGGGCTCTCGCACCGTCGACAAGCAGGTGAACGAGGCGTCCGCCGAGCGAGGCATGCAGAAGCGCGCCAACGCCCGCATGAATGCATCGCACAGCGCGATGCAGCGCACGGCGGACGAGGAAGCGAACGGGGCCGCGATGGTCCCGTTCGGCATGATCGTGACGGCTACGACGACCGATCTGGACAACTGGAGCGCCCTCGACTACGCGATTGAGTCGCTGAGCGCGCAGGCCCGGATCCTGCTGCGCCCCGCGTACGGGACTCAGGCTGCGGGCTTCGCGGCGGGCCTTCCGTTGGGGATCGTCCCGGCGCAGCATAGCCAGCTCACTGGCGTGATTCGGAGGCTCTGACCATGGCGAAGGTGAAGGGCGCGAAGCAGCTGCGCGCGGCGGTGGCCGCGAAGCGGCAGCGGCCGGCGCGGCAGGATGCCCGGCGGGCGCCGGCGCCGGCGTCGACGCGCGGATTCAGTGGTGCTGGCCGCGGTCAGGACGTGCCAGTGTTCGTGCCGGAGTACGTCGCCACGAGCGCTCAGGTCTGCGGGCTCTGGCCGTTCTCGGTAGGCGCCGCGGCGCCCTACGTGGGCGTGCCGGTGGGCCCGCACGACGTCACCGGGGCGATGGTCTGCTCGGATCCGTACACGTACTTCCAGCTGAACCTCATCAGCACGCCCACACAGTTCGTGATGGCGCTCCCCGGCGTCGGGAAGAGCACGTACGTGCGCCGCAACTGTGTGGGCTATGACGCCTACGGGATCATCAACCTGATCCCGGCCGACATTAAGCCCGACTACCTGGTGATGACGGATCAGATCGGCGGGATCCGGCTCAGCGTCGGCCCCGGCCGAGACAAGCTCAACGTGCTCGATCCCGGCGACGCTGCTGAGGCGATCGCGGCGATCTCCGAGGTTGCACGCCAGGCGCGCGAGGAGGCCGAGCACGTGCAGGGCATCCTCCGCTCGGGCGTGATCGAGCACTACGACGACCTTGTGGCGCTGATCGGCCGGATGCAGGCGTGCAAGACGTTCACGTGGGACGGCGATATCAGCCGTGTGATGCTGGACGGCTCCGACCAGGAGCGATCCGCTCTCCTGGCGGCGTACGCGGAGAACCGGGGCGTGTTCGCCGAGGAGCGGTCGCGCGACGTGCGAGAACTCGCCGCCGACGTGCACATGCGCAAGAAGGAGCTGCTGGGCACGCTGCTGTCGCTGCAGCGCGGCGCCCGCCTCGAAGACTGGGAAGAGACCGTCCTCGACGAGGCGATCATCATTCTCGAGGAGCGGTTCGCCGACCGGGTGCCGATCATCCAGGACGTGCTTGATCTGGTCGTCGAGAAGAACGAGCGGATCCGCCGCATCGTCCTCGACGACGGCACCGACGCCTCCTACCGGGAGCGGACCCGCAAGATCCAGCAAGCCCTGATCGGCCTCGTGCAGGGCGGCCGGCTCGGCACCGTGTTCAACGGTCAGTCGACGGTGCGGATGCGGCGCGATCGCCACGTGGCGATCGACGTCTCCGCGATCAGCGACAGCAACCAGGAACTGCAGGCCGCGGTCCTGATGACCAACTGGTCGATGAGCTTCGCGGCGGTGAACGTCTCGCACGCCATGGCAGATGCCGGGCTGGAACCGGACCGGATCTTCCATATCGTCATGGACGAGCTGCACCGCGCGCTGCGCACCGGTGGGGGCATGGTCGACCGGCTCGACCTGCTGCAGCGCGTGAACCGCACCGAGGGTCTGATCGTCACCTACGTGACGCACACGATGA
>JAFEEP010000223.1 GCA_018241045.1 Pseudomonadota bacterium
GTTCTCAGCCCGTTCCGCATCCGCGAGAACGTGCGGCTGCTCAAACCGGGGATCGAGATCGGGCGCGAAAGCCTGATCGGGCTGCTCCAGCGCCAGGGCTACACCCGCACTGATACGGTTGCCGATGCGGGCGAATATGCCGTGCGCGGCTCGATCTTCGATATCTACCCCTCGGGCCTTGAATCCGGGCTGCGGTTGGACTTTTTCGGCGACGAGCTTGAAACGCTGCGGCTGTTCGACGCCAACACCCAGCGTTCGACCGGGCCGGTCGAGCAGCATCTGCTGTTGCCCGCGAGCGAGGCGCTGCTTGACGAGGATACAGTCAAGCGCTTTCGCAGCCGCTATCGCGAACAGTTCGGCGCCAATGCCACCGGCGATCCGCTCTATCAGGCGGTCAGCGATGGGCGGCGGCTGGCGGGGATGGAGCACTGGCTGCCGCTGTTCGAGGATCGACTGGTCACCCTGTTCGACCACCTTGATCCCACCGATCTGGTGCTGATCGACAGCGCTGCATTGGGCGCCGCGGACGAGCGACTGGGCGACATTGCCGATTATTTCGCCGCGCGCACCGACACCGCCGGGAAAGCGGCGGGAAGCTATCGCCCGCTGGCGCCCGACGCGCTCTATCTTGCGCGCGCCGAACTCGACGCGGCTCTCGTCGGCCGCCCGATTCACCGCACCGAGATCTTCGCCCAGCCCGAAAGCGCCAGCGTGATCGACTGCGGGTTTACCGGCAGCCGCGACTTCGCTCCCGAACGCGCGCGCGGCGACAATGTCTATGAGGCCGCGGCGCTATACCTGACCGGGCTGGCCAAGCGCGGGCGCAAGGCGCTGATCGCGGCCTATTCCACCGGCAGTCGCGCTCGCATCGCCGCGATTCTTGGCGAAGCAGCGCGGCCCGAGCCGGTGCTGGCCGACACCTGGCAGGAGGCCCTGGGCCTCGCTGCAAAGGGCGCGCCGGTCGCGCTGGTCCTGCCGCTTGAAACCGGGTTCGCCAACGACCAGATCGAGCTGGTCACCGAACAGGACATTCTCGGCGACCGACTGGTCCGCCGCAAGAAGCGCCGCAAGGGGGCCGACGCCTTCCTCGCCGAGCTGGCGGCGCTGACTCCCGGCGATCTGGTGGTCCACATGGATCACGGCATCGGCCGCTATGGCGGGCTCCAGTCGATCCCGGTGGGGGACAGCCCGCACGACTGCGTCATGCTGGAATACGCCGGGGGCGACAAGCTCTACGTGCCGGTCGAGAACATTGACGTCCTCAGCCGCTATGGCTCCGACGCAGAGTTCGTCGCGCTCGACCGACTCGGGGGTGAAGCGTGGCAGAAGCGCAAGAGCCGCCTCAAGGAACGCATCCGCGCGATCGCGCACGAATTGCTCAAGACCGCCGCACTGCGCGCGCTGCGTCAGGCTCCGGCGCTACTGCCCGAACAGCCGAGCTACGACCAGTTCGTCGAGAAATTCCCTTGGCAGGAAACCGAGGATCAGGAAGCCGCGATCGACGACGTGCTGGGCGATCTGGGCGAAGGCAAGCCGATGGACCGTCTGGTTTGCGGCGACGTCGGCTTCGGCAAGACCGAGGTGGCGTTGCGCGCTGCCTTCGTCGCGGCGATGGCCGGGCGGCAGGTTGCGGTGATTGCCCCGACCACCCTGCTCGCTCGCCAGCATTTCACGAATTTTAGCGAGCGTTTTTCCGGCTTCCCCCTCAACGTCGGGCGCCTGTCGCGGCTGGTCGGCGACAAGGAGGCCAAGGCTACCAAGGCGGGCCTGGCCGATGGTACGGTCGACGTGGTGGTAGGTACGCACGCGCTGCTCGCCAAGAGCCTGCAGTTCAAGCGGCTTGGCATGGTCGTGGTCGATGAGGAGCAGCGCTTTGGCGTCAACCACAAGGAATCGCTCAAGCAGCTGCGCAACAACGTCCACGTCCTGACGCTGACTGCCACGCCGATTCCGCGCACGCTGCAAATGGCGATGAGCGGCCTGCGCGAACTGTCGACCATCCAGACCCCGCCGGTCGACCGACTGGCGGTGCGCACCTATGTGATGGAATGGGACGACATGGTGATGCGCGAGGCCTTGCTGCGCGAACACCATCGTGGCGGACAAAGTTTCATCGTCGTCCCCCGCATTGCCGACATGGAAGGCGTCGAAAAGTGGCTGCGCGAGAGCGTGCCCGAGGTGCGCTTCGTCACCGCTCACGGCCAGATGGCGGCGGGCGAGGTCGAGGAGCGGATGAGCGCTTTCTACGAGAAGAAGTACGAGGTTCTGCTTTCGACCACCATCGTCGAATCGGGGCTCGACATTCCCAGCGCCAACACGATCATCATCCACCGCGCCGATCGCTTCGGCCTCGCCCAGCTCTACCAGCTGCGCGGTCGGGTTGGCCGGTCAAAGCTGCGCGCCTATGCTTACCTGACCACGCCCGCTGACACGCAATTGTCGGAAGTCGCGGAAAAGCGCCTCAAGGTGCTGGGCGATCTCGACAGCCTTGGGGCGGGCTTCCAGCTTGCCAGTCACGATCTCGACATTCGCGGCGCGGGCAACCTGCTCGGCGACGAACAGTCGGGCCATATCCGCGAGGTGGGTTTCGAACTGTACCAGTCGATGCTCGAGGATGCGATCCTCGCGGCCAAGGCGGGCGAGATGGGCCTCGCCAAGGAGCGCCACGCGCTCAGCCCGCAGATCACGGTCGATGCACCGATCATGATTCCTGAGGATT
The DNA here is from genome assembly GCA_018241045.1 of Pseudomonadota bacterium. Taxonomy (GTDB): domain Bacteria; phylum Pseudomonadota; class Alphaproteobacteria; order Sphingomonadales; family Sphingomonadaceae; genus Novosphingobium. The sequence goes on from JAFEEP010000223.1 coordinate 2,720, forward strand.
ACGTGCCGGACCTCGCCGTGCGTATGGCGCTGTATCGCCGGCTCAACGACGCCGAGGATCAGGGCGAGATCGAAGCGCTGTCGGCGGAGATGATCGACCGCTTCGGCCCCCTGCCCACTGCGACCGCCAACCTGGTCAAACTCATCCAGATCAAGCGTCAGGCGGTCGAGGCCAACATTGCCAAGATCGACGTTGGGCCGAAGGGCACGCTGGTTTCCTTCCACAACGACGAGTTTCCCGATCCCGCCGGGCTGTTCGCCTATGCCGAGCGGCTGCAGGGCACGATCAAGCTGCGCCCCGACAGCAAGATTGTGGTGGTGCGCGCATGGGGCGATCCGCAAGCGCGGCTCAACGGGCTGTTCCAGCTGACCAAGGGATTGAGCGCGATCGCCCGCAAGGCGCGCAAGTAGCCAACGGTGGGCGAGGTGGTTAACCGCATTGCAAAGACGCGATAATTGCGCGGATAGTCCGGCCATGTCGGCCAAACGCCCCGCTTCGCGACTCAACACGGTGATCGCCGCCGCGATCCTGGCGCTCGCAGTGCTGGCCACGCAGTTGCTCGGCCTGGGGCGCGAGGTGATAGACCCCGACGAATCGACGTTCATCCTGATGGGGGCCGACGTCGCCAGGGGACACTTGCCCTTCGTCGAGCAGTTCGATCTCAAACCGCCGATGATCTTCCTGCTGATCGGCGGCGTTCTGGCGCTGTTTGGCAAGAGCATCACCGCGGTACGCCTGCTGGGCGACGCGCTGATCTTCGGCACGGCCATGCTGACCTTCGGCTTCGCCCGCCACCTCACCGGCGCATGGACTGCGCTGGGCGGCGCACTGCTCTACGTCGCCTTTGCCAGTCTCGATCTCGGCCAGCCGACCTATAGCGAATTGCCCGCGCTGTTCTTCGCGATGGGCGCATTGCTCGCTCTTGCGGGAACGCCGGTCACGCTGCGCCATTCCGCGCTTGCGGGATTCCTCCTTGTCCTCGCGGTGCTGTCGCGCACAAACCTCTACCTCCTGCCGGTGGTGTTCGGCGTGCTGCTGCTCGTTGCCGCGCTGCGCCGCAGCGCCAGCGTCCACCGCTTCGCCTGGCTGGCGTTCAGCCTGGGCGGACTTGTGCCGGTGGTGTTGATGGTGCTGGCCTATGCCGCGACCGGGCATATCGCCGTGCTCAGGCTGGCAATGATCGACGTGCCGCTGGCTTATGCCCAGCAGGTCGGCCCGATCGAGGCGCTGATCGAGAACGCGCGCCAGTTCTACGTCGTCACCACGATGGAGCCGCTGATCGTCATTCCCTTCGTCGCGCTCTCGCTGCTCGGCGTGGCAATCGCAGCGATCCGCCTGGCCTATCCCGCCAGTGCGGGGGAGCGCTGGCGGCTGATCGTGCTGCTGATCGCCCTGCCGACGCTGCTCGTCTGCGTGGTGCTGAGCGGTGCGGTCTATCCGCATTATTGGCTCCAGATCCTGCCGGTCCTCGCCGTGTTCTGCGCGATCGGGCTGGGCTTCGTAGCCGGTCTGCCGCTGGGACGCTGGATCGGCCTGCTGCTGGTGCTGGTGCCGCTGGGAACGGCGCTCACCGAACGCCTGCCCTCATCTCTCGCAGTCGCCGCTGGAACGCGCTCGCCCCCCGAGCGTTTCGACATCGCCGCCGCTGCCGACCACATCGCCAGGTCCGGACTGCGCGATCCGTCAGTGTGGCCGTTGCGGATGCAACTGGTCGACTGGTATCTCGACGCCCCGCAGCTTTCCAAGGCCGGCGTCCAGCCCGAAAACATCGCCCGCCCGGCGATCGTCGGCCCGCTCGCCGCGCATGGTTATGTCGGTAGCGATGAGCTGGGCCGGATCATGGCGCTGAGGCCCGATTTCGTCGTCACCGACGCGGCGGGCAAAGGCATCGGTTGGGTCCGTGCTGTAGGAAGGCCGGTCGATGGCTGGCTGGCGGCGAATTACCGGCTCGACGCCCAGTTCGGCGACGTGCTGGTCTATCGCCGGATCAACCGCCCCTAGCAAAATCGAGAAAGGCGTCGGACGCCATCGGCTTGGCGCGCAGGAACCCCTGATAGGCGCTGCATCCCTCGGCCGAGACCAATGCGCGCTGCGCCTCGCTCTCGATCCCCTCGGCGATAACCTGCAGTTCCAAGGCGCGCGCCATGGCGATGATCGCGCGCAGCACCGCCAGATCGCGTGGATTGCCGGCAATCCCGTCGATCATGCTGCGATCGAGCTTCAGCGTGTGGAGCGGCAGAAGTTTGAGGTAGCGGAAGTTGCAGAACCCCGCCCCGAAATCGTCGAGCGCGATCCGCGCCCCGCGCGCGACCAGCGCGTCGAGCACCTGCGCCGCCTGCTTGACGTCGGACAGCAGCACCTGTTCGGTCACTTCCAGTGTCAGCCGCCACAGCGGGAATTGCAGATCACCCGCCAGCGCGACGAACTCCTCGGCGAAGCTCGCTGCGGCGAGGTCGTTGGGTGTGACGTTGAGCGACAGGCGCAGGTCCATCGGCCAGCGCCGCGCGCCGGTCATCGCAACCCGGGCGATGTGGCGCGAAAGCTGGGCAACGTGATCGGCCCGCTCGGCGATGCCGAACAGCGCA
>JAFEEP010000224.1 GCA_018241045.1 Pseudomonadota bacterium
CAACGGCTGCCAGATGTTTGCCGAACTGGCCGACATCATCCCCGGCGCGCAGGACTGGCCGCGTTTCACCACCAACCAGAGCCACCGCTTCGAGGCGCGCCTGTCCATGGTGGAGGTGCTGGATTCGCCCAGCCTGTTCCTGCAGGGCATGGCCGGCAGCCGCCTGCCCATCGTGGTCTCGCACGGCGAGGGTTATGCCAACTTCGCGCGCCGCGGCAACGCGGACCAGGTGGTACGCGCCATGCGCTTCGTGGACAACCACGGCCGGCCCACCGAGCAGTACCCGTTCAACCCCAACGGCTCGCCCGGGGGGCTTACGGCGGTGACCACGCAGGACGGCCGCTTCACGGCCATGATGCCGCACCCCGAGCGGGCCTTCCGCAACATCCAGATGAGCTGGACGGACCTGGCCGCCACCGGCGGGCAGGAGGCGCTCAGCCCCTGGATGCGCATTTGGCGCAACGCGCGCAAATGGGTGGGGTGATCAGGGCGGGTTGCCCTGCTGGCAGCCCCCGTTGACCCTGCAGTCGGGCACGATGCGCCCCTGCGCATCGCGCCATTGAATGGGGGCGGAGCCGGATGCGTCCGAGAGCGGCGGCGCCATGTGCGCGGGCGGCGGTGCCTGGTTCGGGTCGTGCAGCACGGTGGATGAGCCCACGCCCGCACCCACGCGCGCATTGCCCACGGGCACCGAGGCGCCTACGCCCGCATGCCCCGTGACCTGGCCGCTCTGGTGTACGCCCACCCCCACGCCAACCGGCCCCACGCCCGTTCCCACACCGGCCGAAACCCCGCCAGAGCCCACGCCCACTCCTACGCTGAATGGCCCCACGGGTACGCCCACGCCCACATGGGCCGAAGGGCCCGAGCAGGCCGCCAGCAGCAGCGCCACGAGGGCAGCACCGGCGCTGCGCGGACCACGGAGTGAAAAAGTCTTGCGGTGATGCATGGGCAGGCATTGTGCCCCTTGGGGGCTACCGATGGCTCCCCGTGCAGGGGTATACGCGTATGGACAAGTGACAAACCTGAATATCAAAAGGTCAAAAACATTGATATGCAGCAAAGTTGACCATATGGCTATTGGGCCTAATAGCGTTGCGGGGGGCGTCCCCGTTCCAACAAGGCAACGAATCCAATGAAAAAGAATCTGCTGGCGCTCACCATCCTGTGCGCAATGGCTTCCGGTACGGTTTACGCGCAGCAACAAGACGGCCAATGGCTGGTGCGCGCGCGTGCCGTGCACATCGACAGCCACAACGGCGGCGCCGCGGGTGCGGCCGGCGTGAGCCTCGAAAACAGGTGGATCCCCGAAGTGGATGTGTCGTATTTCTTTACGCCCAACTTCGCGGCCGAGCTGGTTCTGACGTACCCGCAAAAGCACGACGTGCGCCTGAACGGCGGCAAGATCGGCACCCTCAAGCACCTGCCGCCCACGCTGCTGGGCCAGTACCACTTCACCGGCATGGGCGCCTTCAAGCCCTATGTGGGCGCAGGCGTGAACTACACGCGTTTTTCCAACGTGGACATCGCCGGCGGAGCGCTGACGGTAAAGAAAAGCAGCTGGGGCCCCGCGCTGCAGGTGGGCTTTGACTACGCGCTGGACAAGAACTGGTCGCTGAACTTCGACGTGAAAAAGATCTACATGGACACCACGGTCAGCGGCGGCATCGGCAAGTTCAAGGTCGATCCGATCCTGGTGGGGGTGGGCGTGGGCTACCGCTTCTAAGCGCCTCGGGCCTGCTTGGAGTTACGGGCGGGCCATAAAAACAAAGAGGGCCGCGCCATGGCGCGGCCCTCTTTGTTTGTCACGCCACCGCCACAGGGCGGTGTGTTGCCGGTCAAGCCATCAGGCGCCGCGGCGACGGCGGCTGATCAGGCCTGCGCCAGCCAGCGCCAGGCCAATCAGGGCCAGCGAGCCGGGCTCTGGAATCTCCAGTTTTGTCGAAGAGATGGTCAGGCCGAACGGCAGTTGGGTGGCTTGGCCTTCTACCGTGGTAAAGCCTATGCAGCCGTTGGCCACGCCGGCGGCGCCGCATGCGCTATTGGGCAGAATGTTCAACACGCTGCCATTGGTCGGGAAGGCGTTCACGAAGTAGGTCTGGCCGTCGTAGACAAATGACTCGTTGAGCAGACCGCTGACCTGCACGAAGATGTCATTGCATGGGTTGCCTGCCGGGCTGGGGGCAGCGCATGGCGTCTGATTCGGGGTCTCGACAAACTTGATGTCATAGTTGATGACGCTTGCTGGCAAGGCCGCCCCGCTCGGGTTTGTTGCTTGCAAAACCAGGCTCACCGACAGTGTTGCGTCCGTCAGAGAGGTTCCGGTGATTGGATTGTTGGTATGGGTCAGCGTCACGCTTTGAGCGATGTAGCCGGCGGGCGGCAGACCCACGCCATACCATGTCGGAATATTTATCGGTGCCGGAGGATTGGTGATTGCCAGGGAGCTTTGACCTGCTCCGGTCGATGTGCCCCAGCTCAATGTTTTGCCGGCGTTGCTCAGCGTCACCCCACTCGGTGCGAAGGCAGTCCAGGTACCGGTGGTTGTGACGTTCCAATCAACCACTGGTGCGGCATGGCTGAACGCGCTGAGGGCCAGGGCGCCTGCAGCGATCAGGACTTTTCCAAGATGCTTCATGATGAATCTCCTATGAGGTGGCGCATGAGGCTGTCTGGTTGCTGGCGCTTGCCAGTTGCTGACGCTTCAAACCGCCTCGCCATTCATCAAGCATGCTTCATGCCATAAAAAAGAAAATTTCTAAGCTATTGAAAAATAAGACTAGTTTTCTTCGTGCCTGAATTTTTGGCGGCTGTGTGTCAAAGACGCCGACATTTAACCCGGCTTGCTGATGCGCCTTGACAGCCAATCTCATTCAGCAGTCAGGGAAAACCCTTGTGCGGCCCATTGTGGGCACCTGGTTTTCCCCCGTACTTTGATGTGGGGCAGCAAGAGAGCTTGCCTGGTGAGTCCTCTTGCCGCCTCTTGCGTAAAAAAAGCCGACGCTTAGGGGCTGCCGGCCGCCACATAGTCGAATTTGCGTTCGTAGTCGAGCATGGGGCGCCACGGAAACTCCTCAGGCGTCACCACCCGTACCTCCATGCCGCCAAGCCCATGCTGGTCGCACAGCTGGTTCAGTTCTTGCAGCAATGTGGGGCTGCTGCGCTGTGTATGGCTGGCCTGCAGGGTGAGACGTGGCTGGCCATTGCTTGCGCGTTCCAGGCGAAAGGCGCCGCTGAGCTGGTCGGCAACGGCGTGATCCAGGTAGATCAGCTCCTTGATGCTCTCCACCGAGGGCATGCCCGCGGGACGATCCTTGATGCGTCCCTGCACCAGCATCAGTGGCAGCCAGGGCGCTTGGACACCCGCCAGGGCGGCGGCTTCTTGCGCTTCCTGCAGGGACACGAGCCGGGCCATGTCCCCCGTGGCGTAGCGCGGCAGGGCGATGACGGCGCCCGAGCCCAGCATGGTGATGCACAGCTCGCCAAAGCCATGCGCATCTGGGTTCAGCACCTCCAGGTAGCTGCGCAACGGGTTGTAGCAGAACACCGAGGGCATGGCGTCCGGCGCCGCGCCGCCGCACAGCAGCCGCGCCAATGCGGCGTTGCTGCGCATGGTGCGGCGCATGCGTATGGTCTCGCGGGTTTCGAACAGCAGGTTCAGGCCCAGTTCGCCTACGCCGAACGAGCTGCCCACCAGGCGCGCGGGGTCGCTGTCGATGTCAATGCCCATGCGCGCGGCGATGTAGTCGCGCTGCGCCTCCACCAGCACTTCCTCGCCCAGGATGGCGCTGGTGCCCAGCGCGCGCCAGTCCACCCCGACCCTGTGCGCCTCGTCCAATAGACGGCGTATGAACATCGGGTCGCTGCACAACAGGGTCTGCGCAAAGCCTGGCCCCACGTCGCGCAGGATGGAGCAGGCCATGTCTTCGCGCACGCTCACATTGGCCACCGCTACCGCGCGCGAGCGGAACACCACTCCCATGGGCAGGCAGTTGACGAGCAGCGTGGGCTTGTCGTCCACGCCGAAAATGTCCTGCAGGCCCAGGTCGATGTCGAACCACGCATCTTCGTACTGTTCGCGCGCCGTCAGGCGAAAGCCGTAGCTGCGCCCGCCGCGGCCCGAGCTGGTGAGTACGTCGGCCAGCCTGGCGGCGGGCAGCGGCCGGGCCAGTTGGGACAGCGCGAAGCGTTCAAACGTGTTGGCCTTGGTCAGCACCGGCAGGCTGGCCCAGTCGGTGTTTGTGCCGATGCTGGCCGGGTCGATACCGTGCTCCCGGAGCAGGGTTTGGTACGCCGGACTGTGCCTGGCAGCTTCCGCGCAGGCGCGAAGTGCGCCGCTTTTGGAGCTGGCCTGCATGCGCGCGCTGCCCATGCGCCGACCCTGCTTCAACAGGATGCGGCGCAAGGCACGAACCGCGCCCGCAGGCAACAGCGAAAGCCAACCCATGCGCGCTCAGGACTGTGCCAGAGGCGCGCGCATCCAGGCCAGCAGCGCCGGGTCGCGCTGGCCGAGTTGATATTCAAGAACCCGAAGATCCGCCACATAGGGCGCCACCGGGCCGTAGTAGTCGGTAAATGGCCCGATTTGTTGAAAGCCGAAATTCATGCGGGTCAGGATGCGCGCCAGGGAGCGCTCCATGGCCGCATACCAATATCGAATGTCGTTATTCACGCTATACACGTACATTTCACGGTATAGCGTGAGCATGATCTGGGGCGAGGGGTTGCGCTGGTCGTTGGGGCGCGGCTCTTGCGGCTCGATGGAGGAAAAACCGGCCGGCGGCCGTTCGCCAAGCCTGCGGCGGTAGTGCTTGTGCACCATGAGGCGGCTGATTTCGGCAGACTGCGCCGGCGGCGGCAGGATTACGTTGTCGAGAATCGACACGCAGTGGGTCTGAAAGGGAAAGCTTTGCAGTGCGTCGGGAAAGACCAGGCGCACGTAGCCGACCAAATCCTCGTTCAGATTGAGGGCCGCGAAGTGTGCGGAATTGACGTCATGCTCGTCCGCTTCGCGCTTGTCGGGGTAGTCCTGGGGTTCCAGGAAGCCGCATTCCTCACAATAAACCTGATAGCGCAGTTCCTCGATGGAGGTGAAAAACGCCTTGTCGCGGTCGGGTTGCACGGCGTGGCCGGTGAACTGAACCGAGAACTCTTGTTGAGGTTGCAAAACGGCATTCATGCGAGGCGTTCCTGCTGGTGTTTGGACGGCTTTGGGGGGCTTTTGGCGGCGGGATGTGCGGCGCCTTGAGCAGGCTCGCATATGCCAAAAAAGACGAAAGAGCAGGTTTTCTGCTCGACCGGTGTCCATGATCCTTTAATACGGCAAATGCGTTGATATATTTAGTCAGAAATGTTTCTGAATGGTTCGTTCGCTGCCTGGGATGAGTGTGCCAATCCGGTTCCGGGGCATCTTGATGCTCATCAATTCAATAGCGTTTCAATGGCTGCACTAAAGCCACGCCCAGTGGTGTTTCCAGCCGGCTCGGTTGGTGCCGGGCGCCCGGCGGCAGGGGATTGGCTGCCGCCGTGGCTGGATGCGCCAGGTTAGGGGTTCATATGTATATCGCTAGCGAAAGTTGCCATTTGGCAACATTTGCCGGGCACTGGATCGCCTGCGCCGGCAGGGGCGGAGGGCCTATCGGGCGGGCATCTGCTTGGCGGCAAACTATCATCGTCAACGCGCGGGTCGCGCTGGGTCTGTTTGGAGCCAGCTTGCCCAATGGGTTTTGGGGCGGATCCAAGACCCAGGCCCAGAAACATCAGCTTGGAGGACGACCATGAAGACCCCCGTGTCACGCACTCTTTTTTCTACGGCTTCTCTTGCCGTGGCCCTGCTGGCATCGACCAATAGCGGCGCCACCGATCAGCCTGCCAGAACGTCCAGCGGGAGGGCGCAAGACCTGATCCAGCACACATCCCTGGCAGCCGACCGGCTGCCGCCGGGACTGGCCAGCGTGCCGGGTGTCACTGCCTCCGACGAAGGCGTGGTCGCCGACATGGCCCTGATCAACACCCTGCTGCAGCAAGGCAAGATCGACCAGGCCCTGAAGGCCATCGATGGGCTGCAAAAGAAGCGCCCCAGCGACGTGGTGCCGCCCTTCCTGCGCGGGCGCGCCCTGCTGCAAAAGGGCGACCGGGCCGGCGCACGCAAGGCCATGGAGCAGGCGCTGCAGATCGACGCCAACTACTTCCCGGCCATCGGCGTGCTGGCCGTGCTGGACAACGCCGACAAGCGCCCCGACGAAGCGCGCGCGCGCGTGGAGGCCGCCATCAAGCGCCAGCCCGGCAACATCCAGGCCTACCAGCTGCTGCTGGAGCTGCGCGCCACCAACGGCGCCGACAAGGCCGAGCTCGCCGGCATACTGCGCCGCGCCGTGGACGCCGCGCCCAGCAACCC
>JAFEEP010000225.1 GCA_018241045.1 Pseudomonadota bacterium
GAACAGCAACAGCAGCATGAGCGGCACGATCAGGGCGAACTCGGCCGCACCGGCGCCCGATTGATCCGCGCCAAAGCGGCGGGCAAGACGGACCAGCGCGCTCATATGCCCATCACCGCGGCCTGATCCTGTGCCGCGACCTTCAGGCTGGTCATGCCCGACAGCAAGCCGAAAAATGATGTGTAGGGCACCACGGCCTTGACCGTAACACGCGGCGCATTGGCCATGCTGGCATAGATCCCGGTGGTGACCGCAGTTGCCGGGCAACTGGCCGTTACCGTTGTTGTTACCGGCACGCTAGTCCATGCAGCGACACGCGGGGTCCCGCCGCTCACTTGCCCGGTTCGGGCCACCTCGATGATGTTGCTGGCGGTCGTCGCGTCGACCGTCGAACAGGTGAACTTGCTGAACGGCTGACGCGCGCCATACCGCGCACCGTCGCGGACGCCCTTTACGAGTTGATGCTCGACATAGAGGAAGTTTGCGCCTTCGAAGGTGATGAAGATCAGCGCCATCAGCATCGGAATCACCAGCGCCATCTCGACGGCTGCATTGCCGGTTCGATCAGCCAGAAAGGATCGGATCGCGCGCATGGTCAGTTCACCAGATACGGCTTGTCGCGACGGACGGTTTGATTGGCCGCGCCGCCCGTGCCCTGTCCGGTCCGGCCGATGACCTCGCCATAGAAGTCGCCAGCGCTGGTAAAGGATCTGCCGCTTGAGTCGGACCGATCAAGCGACGGCTCAGTAAGAAACACGTCCATCCAGTCGAGCGGCGTCACCGTCTGCTTGCCGCCGCCCAAAGTCGTACAATCGAGAATTGCGACAGGGATCACGCGCCGGTCAGGAGTGCCTGCTGTGGGGGCGGAACGGCAGATCGGCGCCTTGTAGTTGCGCATCGTCGTGCTGGGAATGTCGCGATAGGCAGGGGCGTTGGTCTTCTCCCAGTTGTAGATTTCATACCGTGTCGGATAGGTGCGCCCGGCAACCGCGGTCGGAATGTTGTTGGGATAGGCAGTTCCGTAGTTCGCCCACCAATAGGCGTTGATGTCCCACGACCCGTTGCCAAGGAAATCTTCGGCGCACGAAGCGCTGGCGCTTGGCACCGCGTGGCACAGATCGCGCGGCAAGCCCATTGCATCGGGGAAGTTCGCAGCGGTGCTGCCGGTCATCACGGCTGCGGTAAGCGGGCGATAAGGCCGGTTTGAAAACACCCATCCCTTTGAAGGAGAATTGCAATCCTTGAGCTTTGAGGGCGCAGTCGTTGTGGGTTGGACGATGTCCTTGCGGCTGTTCTCCGCCGGGGGGCACAGGCTGTCGCTGCTGTAGCAATCGATGTTGTCGCCGTTTTCGTAAATGTCGAAGCGGGTGTTGAAATCGGGCACGACAGATTGCTTTTGCCCGGGATCGGTTTGCGGCGCATCGGCTGACACGCAATCGCCTGGGGGATTGGCATAGGCGAACATCTGGCTGAGCGCTTTCGCGCCATTGCCGATATTGGTGTCAAGATAGCCGAAATTTCCCGGAGCCCAGCTTGATCCCTTGGCCTTCAACAGGATGCCATCGCCCTTGTGGCTCTCGATCCAGGCCGCGGGATCGGAAATGGTCCCGGTCGGCTTGCAGACGAACAGCGGCGGCTTGCGGCAGATCGCCGATCCCAGGCCGGCCGTGGCGGCAGCGGTGATGTTTTGCGACGAAAAGGCCGCAACAATCGGCGTGAACGCGTAGTAGGCCTTGCGCGCGGTGGTCTTGACGCGGATGAAATGCGCATCGTTGTAGCGCGTCGTGTCTGCAGCCGTGAAACTGTTGCTATCGGCTTCGGCATCGGCGCGGGTCTGGTAGAACTTCACGTCGCTGATCGTGACGGTCCGACCCAGGTTGTCGTTGGCCTGCAGTGTGCTGTTCGACACCAGATTGCTGGCCTGGGTGACCGCGCGGGTCATCGAATCCGATGCGCCATTCAATTGCGTAGCCCCTGCCAGGGCGGCCTGATCGGCGGCGGCCTGCAATTCACTGTCCATTGCCACCAGGCGGCCATAGTCGAAGCCGACCCCGGCGATCACCACCAGCCCGGTCAGGGCTAGCGCATAGGTGACGGCAACCGCCCCGCGCTGGTCGGTCAGGAATGAGGGGATGCGCCGCTTTGCCATGGCTCCAACTCGCTTGCTCCTAGTTGCCGCCCGAACCGCCGCCACCGTTGCCGATGCTGGAGGTGCGGACCCGATCCGGCTTCTTGACCTGGCCCTTGTTGTAGCGATCCACCGCGTCAGCAGCGTGTTGGCCGCTGGTGACGGGATTGGCGGTATCGTAATGCGGATCGGGATCGATGATCTGCGCCGCCATGGTCTGGCGGTTGGCTTCGCCCCAATTGTCCGCGCTCGCGCTCTTGATCCCGCCCTGGGTGCACCCGGCGAGCAGAATCGCGGCCCCGCCGATCGCGAAGAAGGTCGGCTTAGTACGCATAGTCGCTCTCCTTGGCGGGCTGGTCCGATTTGGCCGCGGGCGGCGCTGCGGGAGCGGGGCTTGCGGGAAGCTCCTGCACCTTGGGCGCTGGAGTGGGCGCCGGCGGCGTCCCCCCGGCGTCGAGGTTGGACGGCCCCGCCGGTGGCAGCGGCTGGGGATGATAGGCTTGCCCCATCAGGAAGGTTTCGACCTCGCTGGGGTCTTTGACCCGGTCGGTCGGCAGGCGCACCTGATCGGGCCGGATCGGCGCGACGAGATGCGGGGTCACCACGATCAGCAGCTCGGTCTCGCCCTTCTTGAACTTGGTCGAGCGGAACAGCGCGCCCAGGATCGGGATCGAGCCGAGCAGCGGCACCTGATCGACCGTGGTCTGGAAGTCCTTCGACAGCAGCCCGGCGATGGCGAAGCTTTCGCCGTCGCGCAGCTCCAGCGTGGTGCTCGCCCGGCGGGTGCGCAGGCCCGGCACGGTGATATTGCCGACCGAGAACGAGGCGGCCGGATCGATCGCGCTGACCTCCGGCTCGACCACCAGGTTGATAGTCTTGTCGCCCAGCACAGTCGGGGTGAAGCCAAGGCTGACGCCGAACTGCTTGAATTCGACCGTGATCGCCTGGGCCCCGCCAATGCCCGCGCCGCCGCTTGATTGCGCGACCGGGACAGGGAACTCGCCACCGGCAAGGAACGAGGCCTTCTCGCCCGACAGCGCCATCAGCGACGGCTGGGCCAGGGTCTTGGCCATGCCCCTGTTTTCCAGACCGTTGATGATCGCGGTCAGATTAAGTCCGCCGATCGAGAAATTGTTGCGGAAGATGCCGAACTGGCCGGACAGCGTGCTGAGGTTGAGCGGTGCGGTGGCGAGCGATCCAGCGGTGGTGCTGGCCCCCGCGCCGATCACGCCGCTGAACTTGCCGACGCTGTCGATCCCGCCCAGGCTGGCGCCGATTTCGCGGTCGGCCGAGCGGCTCACTTCGGCGAACTTGACCTCGAGCATGACCTGCTGGCTCGATCCGACGGAGATCAGGTTGATCACCTTGTCACCGGCGTAGGACTTGGCCAGCTGGACCGCGCGGTCGATTGATGTGGGGTTGTTGACCATGCCGGTCAGCACCACCGATTCGTTCGAGATGCGGGCGTCGATATGTTCGCCAGGCACCAGTTCGGCGATTTGCCTGGTCAGCGTCTCGACATCGGGGCCGACCGCGACGTCCATTACCGAGATGACCCGGCCCGCGCCGTCATAGAGCGTCAGGCTGGTGGTGCCCATCGCCTTGCCCAGCACATAGATCGAGCGGTCGGAGATCGGCAGGATATCCGCGATCTTGTCGTTGCCGATCATCGCCTTGGCGATCGGCCGGTCGGCGTTGAGCACCTCGCTCTTGTTGAGGGGCACTTCCAGCGTTCCAGCGTGGATCGAGGGCGCGGCCTGGGCTGCTGCGGGGAGGGCAACCGCGCTGGTCAGCGCGGTGCCGGCGAAAAGGGCTGCCGCGGAGAGGGCCGCGCGCCACGTGATGCGATCAGTAGCCACGGACGAACTCCTCCTGGGTGGCGCGGGTGCCGCGCACCACGGTCATGGTCGGGCCCATCGGGCGCGGGGCAGGCATGGCGCCTGAGGGTGAGGGGGCGGCAATGCGGCGGGCGGCGCCGTTCATGGCCAGGGCCGCGGCCGGGCCGGGGCCGGAACCTCCGCCTCCACTGCGTCCGCGCATATAGAAGCGATTGGGCGAAAGGTCGTTGCGGGTCACGGTCTTGCGCGCGCCGGTCACCTGATCGGCGACATTGCGCAGCGCCAGGCTCATCGAGCCGGACTGCATGGCCAGGGCCAGCTTCTGCGCGCCGAAGGTGTCGACTTGCAGTGTCGCGGTCTTGCCGACCTGGGGTTCGGTCTTCTTGTCATCGGCAACCTGGTCGATGCCCAGCACCGGCACTGCTTCGAGTACCACGTCGGTCATCTTGTCGCCGCTCTGGTTGCCTTCGCCAGGGATCACGCGGGTCAGCAGCACGTCGACCACGTCACCGGGGCGGATGAAACCGCCGACGCCGGACACGTCGCTGACCGGGATCGCGAAGGCGAGCTGGCCCAGCGGCAGGTTGGCGGAGAGGGTGGCACGGCCATCCGTGCCCGAAACCTTGGATGCGAGGATCGGTTCACCCGGAACGATCGGACGCAGGGCGACGCGATTGTGGACCGCCTGCTCGATCGAGGTGAAGGCCCCGACGGGGACCGAATTGGCCGGCCAGTTGGCCAGGCGCACGTTCTGGGTGGACAAGGGCGCGGCAAAAGCCAGGTCTTGCGAGGCGACGACGATGCGCGCCATGCGGTTCTCCTCGGCGTATTTGACCTGCTGGGTCTCGCGAGCCGAGAAATAGACGTTGGCGAAATAGACCGCGATCAGTCCCAGAAATATCGCCAGTCCGATTGCTATGAGATTGCGCTGCCCCATAATATCCCCCGAAAATTAGAAGGCTGGCCGTGGCGATGCGGGATCGCCACGGCCGATGGTTCGGAAGACTTAGCAGGTCGAACCAGTGCCGCTGCAGATCAACGCGCCAGCACCGGTGATGCCCTTGCTCACCTGGCCGCCAAGGTAATAGGCCGCACCGGCGATGCCGGCACCGACGATGGCCAGGATCAGGGCATATTCGGCAGCGGCGGCGCCGCTTTCGTCACCAACGAAATCACGAAAGAACTTGGTCATGGTATTCACCCCTTCATGCGCTTCCGCTCCGGTGAGGGAAGCGGTGAGCAATTGATCGAAACCTTCAGCTCGGGGCCGAGGTTTCATCGCCGTGGGGGGCTTGATCGGAACCGGCGCGACCCTGTTCTGGTTATGAAAGCCAGTGTTTCGCACCGGCCCTTTCGCGCTTGGTTCCCCACGGGGACGTTTGAAGCCTCTCGCGATTGCCGCAGTGCGTCAATCATTCGAGGGTAGGAAATTTTTAACCCGTTATCTCAAAAGTTTATCCTGCCAATAGGTGAACTGCAATGGTTAATCGTTATATTTTTGCGACACCTGCAATGGCTCATGCTTGCGAATCATATGCGCCTAATCGGCTGAATCGGCAAGAAGTCATTAACTCCAATCGGCAACCAGTGTGCCCAATCGGCCACAGGAGTTGCGGCGGTTGCGGAGCCGCCTGGCGGCGTTCCGGGTGCAACGAAAAACGCGGCCGACAGCGTCGGCCGCGTTCCCCTGTGTGTGCTGGCACAGAAATTTAGCAGAGTGCTGCGGTGCCACCGCAAATCTTGCTGCCAGCACCGGTGATGCCCTTGCTCACCTGGGCGCCGAGATAATAGGCCGCACCAGCGATGCCGGCACCGACGATGGCGAGGATCAGCGCATATTCGGCCGCCGCGGCGCCGCTGTCGTCACGAACGAAATCACGAATGAACTTGGTCATGGTATTCACCCCTTGTTTGATGCCGCACCACCTGGCTTGGTCATCCGACTATCGAAAGACTTCCGCCCTTACGGGTGCGAAAATCGATCTCCATGGGGGCATGACTGGAACCGGCGCGACCCTGTTTCGTTATGTAGAACCAGTACTTCGCACCGGTCCATTCGCGCTTGGTTCCCCACGGGATGCATTAAACCTCTCGCGATCGGCCCCCGGCGTCAATCGGATCGGATTTGGAAATTTTTAACTCTGGATTTCAATCATCTATTTATCTGAAATAATGAAACGTGTTGGTTAACAGGTGCTTGCCCGGGTTTACCGGCGGTCGGTCGCCAGGCGAATCAGTTGATCTGATTGCCGCCTCGCGGACACTTGATCTTAACCAGTTTGCCACAACATCCATCCCATGAACGCGCTCGTCCTTGGCCTTCGACAGCCCACCCTTGCCGACCGTCTGTCACCGCTGCTGGCGGGATTGCGCTCCAGGCTCGAGCGGCGCAGCCGCCAGCTTGTCGGTTTCCTCGACGCGCGGATGGACGGGCTGATCGTCGGCTGGTCGCTGCTGCTGCTGGCGATCGGGACGTTCAAGGTGGCGACGGCCCTGGTCCCGCCCAGCGGGCTGGTCGGCTACCTCGCCATCGCATTTCCCTATTTCCTGATCATCCTTGCCCCGATCGCGGGTTATCGCCTGGCGAAAGCCGCATTTCCGCGCGGCCATGCGGGCGGGCAGCCTGCGTTCCGCTTCGCCCGCCTGGGCAAGTGGCATCGGCTCGACTGGGCCGAAGCGCGGACCAATCGCGCCTTCGGGCCATCGGGCCTGCTCGCGTCGTTGCTGCTGGGCCTTTTGCTCGATGTTCCGATGCGGACGCTCGAATATCTCGGTTCGGTTCCCGCAGTGGGCCCGGAAGCCCCGATGTGGGCGCGGATCTATTTCACCGCAATGACTGGCCAGTTGGTGCTGCTCAACTTCTTCGGCATGGTCGCGCTGGTCATGGCGCTGCGCAACGTGCCGTTGTTCCCGCGGATGCTGGTCTTCGTCTGGCTGTTCGACCTGGCGCTGCAACTGGGCGTGGCGGCGCAGCTTTCGTCCGCACCTGACCTGCCTCAAATCGTTGCCGGTCCGCTGGCGACCTTGCTGGAGAACAACATCCGCAAGGTGCTGATCTCGATGCTGGTGTGGCTACCCTATCTGCTGCTGTCGGAGCGGGTCAACGTCACCTACCGGCAGCGCGCATCGCGATCCCCGGCTGGGCAGCACGCTTGACACAGCCGTCGCCGTGCTGATCTTCGACGGTTGATCGGGCACCGGGGGGTAGAGTGACGGACCAATCCAGCATCAACCCCGGATCGGTCGAAGCCGCCAGCGCTCTCCTGCGTCGATCGGCGCTGGCCGCGCTGGGCATCGCCGGGCTGTCCATCATCGGCAGTTTGCTGGTGCCCACCACGCGCGCAATGCCGCTGATGACTGCGCGGCTGGTCTTCAAGCAGGATCTGTGGCTGGCCGTCGGGTTGGTCGGCGTGGCGATCATGGTGCTGATAGCCAGCGGGCGCAATGCTGCGCCGCTGCGCCTGAACGCCCGATCGGCGGCCGTGGTTGCCCTGGCAGTTGTCGCCGTAACCTACGCTGGACGATATCTCGTCCTTGAAAACTACGACCTCGTTCGTGACGAGCAACTGGTTGGGTTCGATGCCTGGATATACGGCCAGGGCCACCTGGTCTGGCCCATTCCCGAGATGTGGCGCGATCATGTCGAGGCGTTGGGCACGACGTTCATGTATCCGGTGGCGCACCCGGTCGCCTGGGTTTCATCGTACCTTCCCGGAAACGCCCTGCTCCACGCGGCGGTTGGCAGCATCGCCGATCCGGGGCTGACCTCGCCCCTGCTGGCGGGGGGCAGCGCCTGGCTGCTGTGGTCCTGCGCGCGGCGGATATGGCCGGACGATCGCGAGGCGGCGACGGTGGCCCTGCTGATCATGGTCCTGTCGGGCCAGTTCCTTGTCGCGGCGATGACTACCTGGGCGATGAGCGCGCACCTGTTCTTCAACCTGCTGTGGCTGCGGCTGTTCCTGAACGACCGGCGCGGCACCGACGCGGTGGCGATCCTGATCGGGGCTTTTGCGACCGGACTGCATCAGCCGCTGTTTCACCCGATGTTCGTCGCGCCTTTCCTTGGCGTCCTGCTGGCACAGCGGCGCTGGTTGCGGCTGGCACCCTTCGTTCTCGCCTACGCCGCGATCGGTCTGTTCTGGCTGTCCTGGCCGCACTGGATCCAGCCCCTTGTCGCGGGGCCCGCATCCGGCGCCGCTGCTGCAGCGAGCGCGGGCGGCGGCTTCCTCGACCGGCTTAGCGGCGCGCTGGGCAGCAATACCGACAATCTCACCCTCACCGCCGCGAACCTGCTGCGCTTCGTTACCTGGGGGCATCTCGCCACGTTGCCGCTGGTGTTTGCCGCCTGGCCGATGATTCGCCGCGCAGCGCTGCCCGCGGCCCTCGCCGTCGGCGTCGCCTTGCCGATCGTGGTGCTGGCGGTGATCCTGCCGTGGCAGGGCTATGGTTTCGGCTATCGCTACCTGCATCCGGTGCTGGGCAACGTTGCCTTGCTTGCGGCCTATGGCTGGCGCAACCTGGAAAGCCTGCTACCGCGCTTGCGCACCGCGATGCTGGTGGCCAGCGCCGGGATGGTCATGGTCGTGCTGCCAATGCAGTTCGTCCTGGCTCACCGCTTCGTTGATGCGACTGCAACCGCCAGCCGGACGATCGATGCCAGCCACGCCGACTATGCGATCATCCGCATCGCCGACGGGTTCGGCTTTGGCAACATCGTCTATAACAGCCCCGACCTGTCGAACCGCCCGATCCGGCTGGTCGCCGACGACATCCCCGACCACGCCCGCCTTGCCGCGCGGATCTGCCATGCCGGGGTGACGGTGGCGATGCCCGCCAATTCGTTCTACCGCGCGGGCACCATCTTCTTCGTCGCCAAGCCCTTCGACACCGCCGACGCGACGCTTGCCAGACTGCGCGTGCCATACGAAGCGGCCGGGTGCCGGATAGTGGTGTTGCGGTAAGCCCGTTGTCACACCGTCAGGTGGATTTGTTGCTGGAGGTGACAAAGGCGGCGTCGTTGCCGCTGATTACTGCAAGCATCACGCCGCCCAGCGCCGTCTGCGTTCCGATCGCCCCAAGCGTTGCCGCGCAGACCAGCGGAACGGTCGTTGGCAGTGCGGCAAATCCCAGGTCGCGCCACCATACTGCGATGGCCGCAAGGCCGATCATCCCGGCCAGGATCATCAACCCTCCGCCAATCAGGGCATATTCAAGATTGAGGAAGCGCCCGAACCGTCCAAGCAACGGATTGAGGGCTCGATAACCCTGTCGTACCCCATAAAGGTGAGTCGCAACCTGCATCATCGCCGCGATGTGCCCGGTCGTGATCATGAACCCGGCGACAATCGCCCAACTGTCGCCGAACGCCGCTGGCCCACCGACCGCCCCTGCCAGGTGCAGTGCGGCAATCAGCAGAATGGCCAGCCCGCTAACGACCAGAAGTGCGGCGGGGACCCCGAAGGCCCAGCTCGGGCTCAGCATGAACAGGTAGCGCAGGTGCCTCCAACCGTCTCGCCACGGGCGCAGGTGCGGGGCGCGTTGGCGCAGATCGGGCGACAGGGTCGCAGGTAGCTCGCGCACATCAAGCTTCTTGAGGCTGGCCTTGATCACCATTTCGCTGGCGAACTCCATCCCGCTACCGGCCAGACCGAGCTGGCGCAGCGCGTCGCGGCGGATCGCGCGCAGGCCGCAATGCGCATCGCTGATCCCCGAATGGAAGAACAGGTTGAGGATTCCGGTCAATACCGGGTTGCCGATGTGGCGGTTCTTCCACGGCATGGCGCCGGGCCTTATCTCGCCCTTGAAGCGCGATCCCATGCATAGGTCGGCGCCATCCTCAAGTTCGGCGATCATCGCCACGGCGTCGGTAAAGTCATAGCTGCCATCGGCATCACCCATCACCAGGTAACGGCCATGTGCTCCGTTGAAGCCGCCGATCAGGGCCGCGCCATAACCGCGTGCCGCTACGTCGACGACCCGCGCGCCGAGCGAGCGGGCGAGGTCCTGGCTTCCGTCATGCGAACCGTTGTCGGCGATCACCACCTCGCCATCGAGCCCCAGCCTCGCCTCGATCCGGCGCAACGCTTCCTGAGCATTGGCGATGCAATGCGGCAGGCTTTCGGCTTCGTTGAGGCAGGGCATGACGATCGACACGGCGACGGCAGCCCGTGCGCCGTCGCTGGTGTCGTCACTTGGTCCCTGGACTTGTCCGTGCATCCGCCAACTCCCCGAAATCGAAGCCAGCGACCCCTCGTTGTCTTTGCGCCGCCTTAGCACGTTCCCGTTAAGGATGAATAATCTCTTCCAACCTGTACGCCCTGGGTATTTCGTTCCTCGTGCCAGCGAGATTCCAATCAAGCTATGGGCCAGTCGAATGCGGGTCTTCACAGATCCGTTGCCTTGTTCTCGAACAACCATCATGAAGAAGCGGAGTCCTGCCTCGGATTGATTGCGGGCAGGGGGCGCCAGTCGGCAGAGGACAAGAGAATGAGCATGGACGGCCAGGCCATCAGTTGGAAGGGCGCAACCGGCCCCCGTCGGACCAGCCGCCTGGGTCGGAGTTCCCGTGCTTCAATGCGCGCGTTTGGACGGTGCCCATGAACCCGAAGGTGCAGCCGTTCTTCTCGATCGTGACCGCGGTCTACAATGCCGAAAAGGTCATCGAAGAAACGGCCGCATCGTTGCGGGACCAGGATTTTGGCGACTTCGAATGGATCGTGGTGGATGGCGGGTCCACCGATCGCACGCTGGAGGTTATTCGACCATATGTGGTCGAAGGCCGGGATACCATCATCTCCGAGCCGGACCGCGGCGTTTACGATGCCATGAACAAGGGGCTCCGCAGGGCCAGGGGCAAGGTGGTGCAATTCCAGAACGCCGGCGATCGCTTCGCCGACGCTGCGGTTCTGGGCGCAGTGGCCGCCGAGTTCGACGATGAGGTCGAAGCGGTGTATGGCGACGCGATATATGAACTGGCGAATGGACTGACGATCTTCAAGCCGGGGCTGGACATCGCGATCGACCAATATCGGAGCATTCCGTTTTGCCATCAGTCGTTATACACGCGGCGTGAAACGCACCTCAGACACCCCTTTGACCTGACATACAGGATCGCCGCAGATTACGCGATGATCGCGGCGATGCACCAAGCGGGCGTGCGCATGAAGCGCTTGAAGAGAACGCTCAACGTCGACACGATCGAACCCAC
>JAFEEP010000226.1 GCA_018241045.1 Pseudomonadota bacterium
CGACCTGCTTGACGAGTGCTTGGGGCAACAGATTGGCATCCACGTTGCCGGTAAGCGTCGAAGGCGCGACCCGGTGTCCGTCGAGCAGCACAAGCGTGCGATTGACGCCAAGGCTGCGCAGGTTGAAGAACTGGGCCCCGATGTTGGGGCCTGTGGTGGGCAGGCCAGCGCGCGGAGTCTGCGAACCGACGAGGGACGGAAGCTGATTGACGTAATCGGCGACAGTTGGGGTCGCCGCTGCTTCGAACTGTCTGGCGTCGATCACGGTGGTCGGGGTCGGCGCGCTGAAGCCGGCGCGTGAAATGCGCGAGCCTGTCACCACGATTTCGGCAGCGGGTGCCTCGCCGCTCTGCGCGGCAACGTCAGCAGCGTCGGGCGCGGGCGCTGATTGGGCCATCGCGGCGCCAGAACCCAGGACCGAAAGGACGATCAACGCGCCCCCGCGCAGCAAACCAGCCCGCAATTGCTTCATGGCCGGTATGGCTCGCCGGATTTCCGATTGCTTCGTCTCGCAAGGCGCCATTGTGTTTCTCTCCACTGCTTGATGTCCATTCCGGCCCGGCGAAGTGTCGGTTGACCAATCGTTTGATCGGTCCGGAAGTGCGCCCGGCATCTTCGGTTCCCTCTGTCACCCGCGCACCGCAGGGCGATGACACACTATCGCCGGCCGCCGGTAACGCGGACATCCGGCTGCTTATCCCGATGTCCTCTTTTGATGGGCGCGCTGCTATAGTGAGTGTAGGTGCCGGTCGCGAATGCCGCACCGGGGCGGCGATCAGTCAGCGCAGGTCATCGACCACGATCTTGCCGTCAACGATCGTCAGAACCGACTTGATCGCGTGGATCTGAGCGGCGGGAACGGTGAAATAGGGGCGATCGAGCACCGCGATGTCGGCGAGCTTTCCGACCTCCAGCGTTCCGCGCCGCTCCTCGTCGAAGGCCAGCCACGCGGCATTGGCGGTGTAGAGCTTCAGCGCCTCCTCACGGGTCACGGCGAGGTCCTTGCGTCGCTGGACGACGCCGCCAACCGCCGTGCCGGTCACCTGATATTCGATCGCGTGCCAGACATCATAGCTGCCGATCCGGGTGGCATCGGTTCCGCCGGCAACCGGAATCCCCAGGTCGAGCGCTATACGCGTCGGCGGTGAGGCAAGCGCCGCCTGATCACCGGCTGCGGCGCGGATGGCCGGAGCCTCGAAATAGGGACCCATCTGGACGCCGTAAGCGATATCGAGCGCTTTCATCCGCTCGAAGGTCGGGCGCGTTCCGGTATCAAGGTGATCGATCGTCCAACGCAGCCCCTTGATCGAATGGACCTTGTCGGCGGCTTCGAAGGCATCGAGAATCGCCTTTCCGGCATCGTCGGAATAGGCGTGGATCTCCAGCGGAATGCGCTTCCTGGCGGCGAAAGTCGCAACCTTGACGAGTTCGTCGCGGGCCGCCGCCGAGGGGGCAAAGCCCGGCGCGAGTTGGACGCTGTCGTTCATCGCGAAGACAAGGTTCTCTCCAAGCCCCAGAAAGCTCACCATGCGATCGGTAAAACGCCCCGGGCGGAACGCCATCATCGCGCCGAGCCATTCCGCTTCGCCGCCGGGCCGGGGCGCGGGGACGCGATAACCGGTGCGGACCGTCAGGGAGCCGTTGTCGTTCAGGGCGAACAGCGGATCATAGACCGCCGCCGGCCCGGCAAAGGCGTCGATCACGCCGGTGATGCCGAAGTGGTTGAGTTCACCAAAGAAGGCTTGAAGATTGCGTGTGCGCTCAGCCTCGCCGAGTTGACTGATCTGGGCGAAGAACACGGTGTAGGCCGCAAGGTTCCCGGTCAGTTTGCCGGTTGCCCTGCCCTTGGCATCGCGTTCGACTGTCATCCCATCGGGCACGCGCGGCTGCGGGCCGTTGAGATCAAGCAACTCGATCCCGCGCGCATTGACCAGTGCATAGTCATAAAGGCACTGCACATAAGCGGGGTGATCGGGCACGGCGGCTGACAGCTCGGCAACGGTCGGCGCGCGGCGCTCGCGGAATTGCAGGGGGTGCCATCCGCCCACTGCCGCAACCCAGCGATCTGCCGCTCGCCCCGCCGCCGCCTTGCTCAGGCGGCCCAAGGCTTCGTCAAGCGAACCGGCATCGAACCAGTAAGTCTCGAAGCCAAAGGTCTGGCCACCGCGGATTGCGTGCGTATGCGCGTCGATCAACCCGGGAATTACCGTGCGGCCCGCCAGATCGATCAGGCGCGTTGCCGGTCCTGCCGCGCGGTCCACCTCTGCATCGGTTCCGACCGCCAGGATCTGCTTGCCCTTGATCGCTATGGCCTGGGCACTGGGATGCGCGGGGTCCATCGTCGCGACCGCGCCGTTGCGCAGGATGATGTCAGCCTGAATCTCGGCCTGCGCCAGCGCTGCGGCGGGAAGGCTGGCCAATAGCGCGGCAAGCACGGCGAACGTTATCCCCGCCCGCTTGACGCGCGGTCTACCGGACTTGGCTAGGGCATCTGGGGGCAGCATCATGACAGTGAACTCCAACTCTGGCGGGTGGGATCGGTTCCCCCGCGCGTCATTCGATCTCGCGACTGGATCACAGCACCCGTCTGGTGCAGGCGGTTATGCCGACAATGGCCGCTACCTGCCTTATCGGTTCGTCCGACGATCCGGTGCGACGATCCATTTGCCGGACATCGGGATAAGGCTCCGAACCGGACGATGTGCCACTCAATCCTTTCAGCCGCCCCGCTGGGGCCACTGGAAAGGACTGGATGGTGACGGGATACCATTTGCATGGACATGGCCCGGCGCGCGCGATCGTGTTGAGCGGCTGGATCGGCGACTGGCGCGTGTTCGAACCCATGCTGGGCGCGATCGACGAGCAGCGCCTGTCGCTCGCGTTCATGGACAACCGCGGATACGGCGTCGCGCGCGACAGCGATGGTCCCTATGACATGGCGACCATCGCCGCTGACGCGCGCGCGCTGGCCGATCGGCTGGGCTGGGAGCGGTTTTCGGTGATCGGCCATTCGATGGGCGGCAAGGCCGCGCTTCGGCTGGCAATCGACATTTCTGACCGCGTCGAGCGGATAGTCGGCATCACCCCGGTCTGGGCAGGCGCCGCACCGCTCGATCCGGACCTGGTGGCCATCTGCCGAGGCGCGGCGGAAGACGTTTCGCTGCGCGAACTGCTCGTGCGGGTGACGACGGGGGAGGCCCTTTCGCCACGCTGGTCGCAGCGGATCGCCGAAGCCTCCGCCCAGGTTTGCCGCAAGGACGCCTATGCCGCCTATTTCGAGGCCTGGGCATTCAACGACTTCGCCAATGAAGCCCGCGGCCTGCCGCATCCCACCCTGGTGATCGCAGGCGGCAGCGACAACGGCGTGCCCGAGGCCGGGATCGAGGCCACCTGGCTGGCCGAACTGCCCAAGGCCACACTGCACCGACTGCCCCATGCGGGTCACTACCCCATGCAGGAATGTCCACCACTGCTGGCCCGGATCATCGAGGATTTCCTCGCCTGACCGGCAAGCCGGGTCAACCGCAACGGCCCGGCCCGAGCAATCAACCCGCGCAATCAACCCGCGCGGTAGGCGCGCGGCTGGTCACCCACCACCTTGTTGGTCAAAGTGCCGATACCGTCGATCTCCACCTCCACCACATCGCCGGGCCGCATATGGACGAGGCCGGGAATCTTGAAGAGGCCGAACTGGCGGTCGAGATCGTTGCCCTCCTTGTCGCCGGGCTGCGGTTTGAGCACGCCCGGTGTGCCCATCGCGATCAGGTCCCCGGGATTGAGGGTGTAGCCTTCGGACAGATAGCTGATCACTGCAGCCACATCGAACAGCATATCGTCGAGCTTCGAGCGCTGGCGTACAATTCCGTTGAGGCGGGTAATCAGCGTGTGGCTTGCCGGGTCGCCAAAGACGTCGGGCGTAACCAGCCACGGCCCATATGAGCCGGAAGCTTCAAAGTTCTTGCCCAGCGCGAATTGCCGGTTGTGAACCTGATATTCGCGGACCGACCCTTCGTTGACGCAGGTATAACCCGCGACGTGCGACAACGCGTGTTCTTTCGGGATGAAGCGGCCGGGTTTGCCGATGACCACGCCAAGCTCACCTTCGTAATCGTATGCCCGCGCGACATCCTCGGACGGGGCCTTGAGTGGTTCGTCGGCGCCGACGAGCGAGGCCGCCGTGCGCAGGAACGCGTGCGGATACTTGTCCGACGTGGTTAGCCCGGTCTCGCGGATATGGGTCTTGAAGTTCAGTCCCAGCGCCCAGATCGCGTTGGGCCCGTCGAGAAAGGCGATGCGGCGAACATCGGCCAGGGCGCGATCGCCGATCACACCGGCGACCGCCTGCTCGACCCGGTCCAGCCCATGATCACGGGTGAGGATTGCGATAAGGCTGTCGGGGAATTCAGGCGCGAGATCGGCCAACGCAACGAAATGCGTGTCGCTGGTCATCACACCCAGCCGCGACCATCCAGAATCGTCAAAGGCAAATATCTTCATGGCTGTTCCTTGGCCGTCCGCGATGGCAACGGACGCGGGTTCGGGGCGGACCGGGGAGTCGTGACTCCCCTGCCTCGGCTCAAGGCGTGATCGTCGCGCCGATTGCCTCGATCGCGACCTTCAGGGCTTCCTCGTCGATCTCGGCCGAGCCGCCGCTCGCCCCCATTGCGCCGATCAGCTTGCCGTCACGCCAGATCGGTTCGGAACCGATCGCGGGCAGCAGCGGCGCGCCATAGCCCAGGCTGGGGATGTTGCCCCAGACCATCGGGTGTTCGAGGTAGCGCTCGCGCAGTTGGCGACCCTTCTGTCCGCCCGTTGCGATGCACGCGAAGGCCTTGCCCCGGGCGACTTCGATCGTGACGAAGGGCGCGCCGTCCATCCGGGCGCAGGTCACCAGATGCCCGGCGCCGTCGACCACGACGAAGCTGAGCGAAATGCCTCGCTCGGTCGCGAAAGCTACCGCGGCCTCAAGCGCGGCGTGCGCCTCGGCATAGCTGATCAGCGATATTGTGCGGGATTCGGACATGGGCTTTCTCCATCATTGAACGGCACGGCCACGTGCCGCGCGAAAGGGTTTGGTGGCCGCGAGCAGCGCGACGAATATTCCCCCCAGCAGAGGCGGAACGGCGATGGCGTAGTAGATGTGCTGCGCCGGCCAGTTGGCTGCGAGCAGCGCCCCCGCAGCCATCGGCCCGAGCACGGCGCCGACGCGGCCGATGCCCAACGCCCAGCCGATTCCGGTGGCGCGGACATCGGCCGGGTAGAGGCTGGCCGAGACGGCCAGCATCGATCCACCGGCCGCCGAAGCGAAAAAGCCGACGCTGATAGCGGCTGCGACGACCAATCCCGGTTGGGCGGTCAACGCGCCCAGCCCCGCAATTGCCGCCGCCGCCGCGAACAGTGTCAGGCACAGCGCGCGGTGAGCGGAAATGCGCACCAGCAGCCCGCCAACGATGATCGTTCCGACCACGCCCCCGCCGTTCAGCGCACCAAGGACCGACGCAGCGGCAGATGCGCTCCATCCCAGGTGCTGCAGGAGCGGCGGGGTCCAGAAGGCGACCACGACCAGGGTGGTCCAGGTCATCCAAGATGCCAGCCACAGCAGCAGGGTCGGCAGGGCACGCCCTTCGGCCAGGAAGGTCGAGGCGAAGCTGCGCCGGGCTATCGCGCCTCGTCCGCCGCCCAGTTCCGCGGATTCTGGCAAGCGCGAGCGCAGGACCGGAAGCAGGAACAGCGGCAACAGGCAACCGACGAAGAATATCGCGCGCCAGCCAAACAATGGCAGGGTCAAGGCACTGGCGAAGGCGCCCGCCATGCCGCCAAGCGGAACCGCCGCCCACAGCAGCGTGACGATGCGGGCGCGCTGGGCGGGCGGGGAATATTCCGACGCCAGGCTGATGAAGTTCGGCGTCGCACCGCCCAGCCCGACGCCACCGATGAACCGGACCAGCACCAGCTCGGGCAAGGACGAAACGAACGCCGTGGCCAGCGATGCCACGGCAAAGATCAGCGTTCCGGCCATCAGCATCCGCTTGCGGCCAAGGCGATCGCCAAGCGCACTGAAGATCATCGCCCCGACGAGGAAGCCGACCTGGGAGGCACTGAAAACCGGACCGAAATCGGCAACCGGAACGCCAATCGCCGCAGCGATCGCATTTGCTGCAGGCCCGAGTGACTGTGTATCGAACCCGTCGAGCAGCGCGACGAGCCCGCAGAGGACGAATACGCGCCAATGCAGCCGTGTCATCCGGCCTTCGGTGACCACCGGGACCTGCTCCCGATCGGCGACGAACCGGGATGACGGCATCGCATCGAGACCACTCATACGCGCGGGCGAAGCGACTGGGCGATCCGTCCCTGAAGACCGGCGTCGAACAGGTTCTTGGGGAGCCGGATATGGACCGCTTTCTCCGAAACCGCCTTGTAGCGACCGCCGATCTGGTTGGCATATTGGGTCAGCCGGACGCTGCCCGACAGGCTGGCCAAGGCATAGACATCAAGGCGCGACATCCCCGTCGCGCCGCTCAGCCAGTCGATAAAGTGACGCAGCGTTGCCGCAACAGCGCCGTCAAGCGTGTCGGCATAGCCCGCGACGATCCAGTGCGTGGGCGTCTCCGCGATCGGGGTGCCGATCTTCGCGCCCTTGTGGAGAATGTACTGAATGCGCAGATCCTCCATCGCGGTTTCGATCCCGGTTTGGTTGACCACGCCGTCGCCCTGCACCGCGTGAGAATCGCCGGTCCAGATATTGGCCCCCGGCACCTCGGCAGCGATGAACAGCGAAGTGCCCTCGACCAGATCGGGAAGCTGGACACACCCACCATAGGCGCCCGCACGCAGGGCGCTGACCGGGTCGGGACCAGCGGGTTGGGCAGCGATCACGCCCTGGATCGGCGCCAGGGCGATGCGAACGCCGGGCGAGAATTCGGTGAAGCGACGCGCCTTGTCGAAGCGGAAATAGTGGAGATAGGGCTCGGAAAAGTCTGTCGGCAGCGCGCCCATGCCAGGTATTGCGGAGTTCCACCCCCAGTCGATCGGTTTCAATCGGATCATGCGACATTCGATCACGTCGCCCGGTTCAGCGCCCTTGATCGCGACCGGCCCGACCAGAGAGGTCGGGCCATTGGGGTAGCGCCGCGGGATCTTTTCACGTTCGGCGGTCGGCATCTGGTACTTTGCTTCGTTGGCCCAGTTCACCCATGTATCGGGGTAGTGGACCACATCGCCCGACTCGATCTCGAGCACGGGCTTCACCGCAGGGTCCATGTTGCCGACCCGCACGGTTTGCGGGGTCGATGGCAGGACGTGGGTTCTTCCCACGTGGCGCCGATCGAACACCGCAGCAACCTTCGCCGGGGAGCCCGCCTGCGCCAGCGACGGCGCCAGGGCCGCTGCCGTTCCGGCAAGCCCGGCCCAGCGCATCAGATCGCGGCGACCGATACGATCCGTGCCTTCCTCCGCTTGAACTCCTGGCTGCTCCGTCATCAATTCTCTCCGCGATAGGCCTGGATCGGCACGGCGGCCCGCAAGTGCGCCCGGTGATCCCTGCAGGTGACCATGAAGGAGAAGGCGGGGGCCGGGTAATCGCGCCGTCTTTCCACTTGCCCATTTGTCCTGAATTGATGCGCGGCCCCGGACCGGCCCGGTCTGTGCCGCGCAAAATCGGACATATCGGTAAGCGCCGCGACCTTCGGGGAACGCTCTCCACTCCGCCCGGCGATAGGCTGGGTCCATTCAAGGAGAGCGTAATGATAACGATCTGGGGACACGAGAACGCGCCCAATGTCCGCAAGGTCATCTGGACCTGCGAGGAGCTCCGCCTGAGCTATGAGCGAAAAGATATCGGTGGCCCATTCGGAGGCGTCGACAGCCAGAGCTATCGCGCGCTGAACCCCAACGGGCGGATCCCGACCATCACACACGACGGGTTCGTGCTGTGGGAATCGCACGCGATCATGCGCTATCTCGTCGCAATCACCGAAGGGCAGGCGCTGGTCCCGGCAGGACCGCAGGGTCAGGCCCGGGTCAACCAGTGGATGGACTGGCAACTGGCCCACCTCGGCCATGCCATCCGCGCGCTGGTGGTGCTGGTCCTGAAGCCGGGCGACACGGTGCCGACCCCGGCACAAATCGACGCGGCGCGGATGGACCTGCTGGCGCTGCTTGCCATCCTCGATACGGCGCTGACCGGGCGGAGCTGGATCCTGGGCGAGGCGTTCACGCTCGCCGACATTCCCCTCGCGATCAACTACAATATGTGGAAGGTTCTCGCTCCGGATCACGAGGGTTTTCCCGCGCTTGAGGACTGGTACGCGCGGATCATGGCGCGTCCCGCCTATAAACCCCTCCCCGCCAGGGGCGCGGCCAGGCCTGCCGGATAGCCCCCGGGCGCAAGCGTCCCGGCACCGCCGCGCATTCACGACTGCGCCAGAGCATCATCGAAGCGGTTCAGGGTGATGGTCTGGCGCCGGAACTCGCTGGGCGACAGCGCAACGTGCTGAGTGAAGAAGCGGGTGAAATTGCTGTGCGCGCCAAAGCTGAGGGTATCCGCCAGCTCGCCCAGCGGGCCTTCGTTGGCGGTGAGCCAGCGCGTCGCGATACCCAGGCGCAGGCTGTCGATATAGTGGCGCGGCGATACTCCGACACAGCGAGTGAACTGTTCGAAGAAGCGCGAACGGGACAGCCCGACCATCCGGGCAATCTCCTCGACCCGGGGATTCTCTGCGGCATGGGCGTGGATATAGGTCACCGCCTTGCGGATGCGGTAGTCGACCGGGCGGCCTGCGCTGGTGATGGGCAGCACCGCGCGGCTAACGCCGAAGGCGGCGATGATCGCGTCGAGAAAATTGACCAGCATCGCCTCGCACCGCCTCGTTTCATCGATCATATGGCTCATGATCGTCTCGGCAAAGAGGCTCGCCTGCGCCCGGATTTCCGGGCTGAGCTGACGGCGTAGGTCCGCAAAGAGCCGGTCAGGGCAAACGGCGCTGAAGCGCGCGGCAAGCCAGCCCGGATCGATGAACAGCGACAGGATCGTCGCAGGCTTGCCCGGCGATGCCAGCTTTGCGTGGGGCAGCCAGGGATTGAACAGCAGCACCGAGTTGTCGTCGAGGAGCAGGTCGATGCCCTGGGCGGCCATGCGGGTGTCGGCTCCGGACAACTTGAATATGATGTTGAGCTCGCGGTGAACGTGTTCGACGATCCCCTGATCGGTCGTATTTATGGTCACCCTGCCGAAATCGCCTTGCAGGACCCAGCTCGACAGTTCCTCGGCCATGGCCGCCTCCTTCGTTCGTTGCAACCTATTCCGGGGCGCCGCCACGCGCCTCGTCCATGTCAAGCCGGACGGCGCTGGCGAGGACGGCATCGGCGTCGGCATAGATCCAGTCCCCGGGGTGGAAGGTCACGCCGCCAAAGCTCACCGCGATATCACCCTGGCTCGCGCTGCGTTCGACCGCGCGGCGCGCCGTCGCGCCCAGCGCCTTGACCCCGAAATCGAGCGCATCGATCCCGTCGGAATCGCGAAC
>JAFEEP010000227.1 GCA_018241045.1 Pseudomonadota bacterium
GCCGCGCTCTCCCCCGCGGTGCGCCGCGCGGTGCTCGAACACGGGATCGACCCCGCCGGGATCACCGGCACGGGCAAGGATGGGCGGATCACCAAGGAAGACGTGGTCGCCGCCGCAGCCGCCAAGACCGCCGCTCCGGCCCCCGTCGCCGCTGCGCCTGCCCCGACGACTCCCGCCCCCGCGGGCGATCGCGGCGAGGAGCGGGTCAAGATGACCCGCCTGCGCCAGACTGTCGCCAAGCGGCTCAAGAGCGCGCAGGAAACCGCGGCGCTGCTCACCACCTTCAACGACTGCGACATGAGCGCGGTCATGGCCGCGCGCGACAAGTTCAAGGACAGCTTCGAGAAGAAGCAAGGGGTCAAGCTCGGCTTCATGTCGTTCTTCGCCAAGGCGGCCTGCCTTGCGCTCAAGGACTATCCGGCGGTCAACGCGCAGATCCAGGGCGATGAGATCGTCTATTTCCCCTATGTCGACCTGTCGGTCGCGGTCTCGGCCCCTAACGGGCTGGTCGTGCCGGTGGTCCGCAACGTCGACAAGCTGGGTTTTGCCGACATCGAAAAGGCAATCGGCGATCTGGGCAAGCGCGCCAAGGACGGAACGCTGACTCTGGCCGACATGGCGGGCGGCACCTTCACCATCTCCAACGGCGGGATCTTCGGCGGCCTGATGTCCACCCCCATCATCAACCCGCCGCAGTCGGCGGTGCTGGGGCTTCACCGGATCGAAGACCGCCCGGTCGTCCGCAATGGCGAGATCGTGATCCGTCCGATGATGTATCTGGCGCTGTCCTACGACCATCGCCTGATCGACGGGCGCGAAGCGGTGACCGCGCTCAAGACGATCAAGGAAGCGATCGAGGATCCGACGCGGCTCCTCATTGACCTCTAATCCCAGCCGTCCGTCCTGAGCTTGTCGAAGGACTGCACTTCCACTTGACGGCGCAAGAAGAAAAGGACGACCCTTCGACAGGCTCCGGGCAGTCGGAATCAGGGTCGGGAGTAAATCATGGCTGACTACGACTACGACGTCCTCATCATCGGTGCCGGCCCCGGCGGCTACGTCGCGGCGATCCGCGCGGCGCAATTGGGGCTCAAGACCGCCTGCGTCGAAGGGCGCGAGACGCTGGGGGGAACCTGCCTCAACGTCGGCTGCATCCCTTCGAAGGCGATGCTGCACGCCAGCGAATATTTCGACGCCGCGGCGAACGGATCGATGGCCAAGATGGGCGTGATCGTCACCCCCAAGCTGGACCTGCCGGCGATGCACGGCCAGCGCCAGGACGCGGTCAAGCAGCTGACTGGCGGGATCGAGTTCCTGTTCAAGAAGAACAAGGTCGACTGGATCAAGGGCTTCGCCGCCTTCACCTCTGCCGACACGGTCGAGGTTGCGGGCAAAAGCTACCGCGCCAGGAACATCGTGATCGCCACCGGTTCCTCGGTCACCCCGTTGCCTGGCGTGACGATAGACCAAAAGGTCGTGGTGGACAGCACCGGCGCGCTTGAACTGCCCAAGGTGCCGAAGAAGATGGTCGTGATCGGCGGCGGTGTGATCGGGCTGGAACTGGGATCGGTCTGGCGGCGGCTTGGTTCCGAAGTCACGGTGGTCGAATTCCTCGACCAGCTCCTGCCGGGCATGGACATGGACGTGCGCAAGGAAGCGGCCAAGATCTTCAAGAAGCAGGGCATGGCGCTCAAGCTCGGCACCAAGGTTACCGGTGTTGCCGTCAAGGGCGGCAAGGCCACGCTGACGCTCGAACCGGCGGCGGGTGGTGCCTCGGAAACGCTGGAGGCTGATTGCGTCCTCGTCTCGATCGGACGACGCCCCAACACCGAAGGGCTGGCGCTCGACAAGGCGGGGCTTGAAACCAACGCGCGCGGCCAGATCGAGGTCGACCATGACCTGCGCACCACGATTCCCGGCATCTGGGCGATCGGCGATGTCGTGCCCGGCCCGATGCTGGCCCACAAGGCCGAGGACGAGGGCATTGCGGTGGCCGAGAACATCGCCGGGCAGACCGGGATCATCAACCACGCGGTCATTCCGTCGGTGGTCTATACCTGGCCCGAAATCGCCGGGGTCGGCCTGACCGAGGAACAGGCCAAGGAGCGCGGCGAGATCAAGGTCGGCAAGTTCCCGATGCTCGCCAACAGCCGCGCCAAGACCAATCACGAGCCCGACGGCTTCGTGAAGGTCATCGCCGATGCAAAGACCGACCGGGTGCTGGGCACCTGGATCATCGCTTCGGTCGCCGGAACGATGATCGCCCAGGTTGCCCAGGCGATGGAGTTCGGCGCCACGTCAGAGGACATCGCCTATACCTGCCACGCGCACCCGACGCACAACGAGGCGATCAAGGAAGCGGCGATGGCAGTGACCGGCAAGCCGATCCACATTTGAGAAAGCCCGAGACAATGGCCGATACCATCACCGTCACGCTGAGCAGCGACGAGATCGAAATGCTCGTCGACGCCCTCGAAGTCGATCTCGAAGGCTATGTCGAGGCCGCCAAGGAAGCGCGGATGCAGAATAACCGCGAGGATATCGTGACCTTCACCGAGGCATCGACCCGCATCCAGACGCTGCTGGCCAGGCTGCAGGACCTCGTCGAGGACTGACGGCCCCGTGCCGGCTGCCGTCCTGCCCAGCCTGCCCCCGCTGCTCGACCTGACCGGGACGGCGGTGTTCGCGCTGTCGGGCGCATTGCTCGCCGCGCAACTGCGCCAGACTTTCGTGACGATGAGCTTCTTTGCCCTGGTCACCGGGGTCGGCGGCGGTTCGGTGCGCGACCTGCTGATCGGTGCGCCGGTGTTCTGGGTGCGCGATCCGTGGGTCGCCGCGGTGTGCCTTGGCACCGCCCTGCTCGCCTGGTTCACGCCCCGGCGCTGGTGGGAAGGCGCGCTGCTTGACTGGGCCGATGCGGTGGGCCTTGCGGTCTATGCCGTTCTCGGCACGGCCAAGGCGCTGGCTTATGGCATCCCCCCGGTCCCGGCGATGATGATGGGCGTGATCACCGGCTGCGTCGGCGGGGTGATCCGCGATGTGCTGGCCGGGCGTCCCTCGATCCTGATGCGGCCCGAGCTGTACGTCACCGCAGCGGCGCTGACCTCGGCGCTGTGCGTCAGCGGCACCCTGCTCGAACTGCCGCGCCAGATCGCCTGGGCAGTGGCCGCGCTCGCCGGGTTCACGCTGCGAGGGCTGGCGATCAGCCGGGGCCTGGCGCTCCCCGGCTATGGGCGTGACAACGGCTAAAGCCGGTCCAGTTCCTTCAGCGGGCGGCTCGCGTCGGCCAGGTCCGCCGGGGCGATCACCGCCCGTTCCTCGACCAGCTTGCGCGCCTGGACATAGTCCTTGATCATGTTGACTGCATCGACCGCGATGATCTTGCCCTGCCTGGTATAGATCACCGAGAAGCTGCGCGTCGCCGGATCGCCGCGCACGATCTCGGCATCGTAGCCGGTCGAGAGGCCGACGGTCTGCAGCTTGAGATCGTACTGGTTCGACCAGAACCACGGCGTCGCCTTGTAGGGCTCGCCCTTGCCGAGCAGCGCCTTGACCGCGGTGACCGCCTGGTCGTTGGCATTCTGCACGCTTTCCAGCCGCAGCACCGCCCCATCGGCGAAGCTGTTGGCATGAGCCGCGCAATCGCCGATCGCGTAGATGTTGGGCAAGCTGGTGCGGCAAAGATCGTCGATGTCGACACCGTTGCCCCCTGCCGCACCCGCCGCCAGCAACGGGCCGACCGCGGGGACGATGCCGATCCCGACGATGACCATTTCGCAAACGATCTCCGACCCGTCCGCCAGCTTCACCCCGCGAACCCGCTCGTCGCCGAGGATCGCCTCGATCCCGGTTTCGGTGCGCAGGTCGACCCCGTGGGCGCGATGCTCGGCCTCATAGAAGGCGGACAGCTTGGGCCCGGCGACGCGGGCGAGCACGCGCGGCAGGACTTCGAGCAGGGTCACCTGCTTGCCCAGCTTGCGCAGCACCGCCGCCGCTTCCAGCCCGATGTAGCCGCCGCCGATCACGACGACATGATTGACCTCGCCCAGCGCGCCAAGGATCGCGTCGGCATCTTCGCGAGTGCGCACGCCGTGGACCCCGGCCAGCTCGGCTCCGGGGATCGGCAGGCGGCGTGGATCGCCTCCGGTCGCCCAGACCAGATCGCCATAGCCGATTACGCGCCCGTCATGCAGCGTCAGTTCCCGCGCCTTGGGATCGACCGCGGTCACCTCGGCTTCGAGCAGCAGGTCGATGTTCTTGCCGCCCCAGAACTCGGGCGGGCGGATGTAGAGCCGGTCGAAGGTCTTGTCGCCGAGCAGGTATTCCTTGGACAGCGGCGGGCGCTCGTAAGGCGGCTCGGCCTCGCGCCCGATCATCGCGATCGTCCCTTCAAAGCCCTGCTGGCGTAGCTGAATGGCAACGGCGGCTCCGCCCTGGCCCGCCCCGACGATCACCGCATCGTAATTCACACCCGCCTCCAGCTAGTCGTTTGGCATCGCCTTAGCGGGTCGAAGCCGCAGCACAAGCCGGTTGCGTCACCCCGCCACCCCGTGCAGGATCAAATCAGCCGCCGCGCGATCAATTGATCCTTGGCAAGGTGATTTAGAGTGCCGGGCAAGCCGGTATTTGGGAAGGAACTGCGCGAATGAACGGGGCCGAAGCATTTATCGAAACCCTCGCCGATTGCGGCGTGGACACCTGTTTCGCCAATCCCGGCACCTCGGAGATGCAGCTTGTCGCGGCGGTGGATCGCTCGCCCCGGATGCGCGCGGTGCTTGGCCTGTTCGAAGGCGTGGTGACCGGCGCGGCCGATGGCTATGGCCGCATGGCCGACAAGCCGGCGATTACCCTGCTCCACCTCGGCCCGGGGCTGGGCAATGGCCTGGCCAACCTGCACAACGCCCGCCGCGCCGGTTCGCCGGTGATCAACATGGTCGGCGATCACGCCACCTACCACCGCCACTATGATGCCCCGCTGACTTCCGACGTGACCGGGGTGGCCGCGCCGATGTCGGACTGGGTGCGGATTTCCCGCTCTGAGCGCGACCTGGCCCAGGCCGGTGCCGAGGCCTTTTCCGTGGCGCAGTCCTATCCCGGCAAGATCGCAACCGTGATCGTGCCCGCTGACCATGCCTGGACCGAAGGGGCGGCCAAGGTCGCGCCCTTGCCCGTGCCGCCCACCGCGAAGACCCCGCAAGAGGCGATCGACCAGGCCGCTGCCGCGCTGCGCGACAGCGATGGTCCATCCGTGCTGTTCCTGGGTGGGCGCGCGCTGCGCGAAGACGCGCTGCACCACGCCGGGCGCATCGCCGCCGCAACCGGGTGCCGCCTGATCTGCGAGACTTTCGCCGCCCGCAACCAGCGCGGGGCTGGCCGCGTCGCGGTAGAACGCCTGCCCTATTTCGGCGAACAGGCCGAAGCCTATCTGGCCGAGTTCAAGACCCTGGTCTTCGTCGGCTGCGAACCGCCGGTTTCGTTCTTTGCCTATCCCGGCAAGCCAAGCTGGCTCTCGCCCCCCGGCGCAACCATCGTGCGGATGGCCTCGATGCGCGAGGATGCGCTGGCCGCGCTAGAAGGGCTGGCAACCGCGCTTAATGCCCCGGCCCAGCCCGCGCTGGTGCAGAAATCGATCATCGTCGAGGCAGCGCCGGGCAAACTCAACAGCGCCAACCTGGGCGCAATCTTCGCCGAACTGCTCCCCGAAGGGGCAATCGTCGCTGATGAGGGCGCGACCCAGGGCGGCGCGGCCTATGGGATGAGCGCCGGATCGAAGCCGCATGACTGGCTGCAACTGACCGGCGGTTCGATCGGATCGGGCCTGCCGGTCGCGGTTGGCGCAGCGGTAGCCTGCCCGGACCGCAAGGTCATCGCGCTGCACGGCGATGGCGGGGCGATGTACACCAACCAGGCGCTGTGGACCATGGCGCGCGAGAAGCTGGATGTCACCACGATCATCCTCAACAACGGCTCCTACGCCATTCTCAACATCGAACTGGCGCGGGTCGGGGCGCAGAACCCCGGGCCCAAGGCGCTGGCCATGCTTGATCTGACCAACCCGGCGATCAACTGGACAAAGCTCTCCGAAGGCATGGGCGTCCCGGCAGTGCGGGTCGAAACGGCCGAGGAATTCCGCGCGGCGCTGGCCGATGCCCTGGCCCACAAGGGGCCGCGATTGATCGAGGCAATGCTATAACATGGGCAATTCTCTGAACCTGCTACCGGCTTCCTACGCCGATTTCCGGCGCGAGGCGGAAAAGCGCCTGCCGCGCTTCCTGTTCGATTACATCGACGGCGGTTCCGGGGCCGAAGTGACCCTGCACCGCAATACCGCAGACTGGGAAGCGATCCAGCTCACCCAGAAGGTGTTGTGCGATGCCTCGAAAATGGACTGCTCGGTGGAACTGTTCGGCGAGAAGCTGGCGATGCCGCTGCTGCTCGCGCCGGTGGGCATGGGCGGAATGAACGCCCGCCGCGGCGAGGTGCAGGCCAAACGTGCGGTCGATCAGGCAGGCATCCAGATGTGCCTGACCACCATGGGGGTCTGCTCGATCGAGGAAGTGGCACAGGTGTCGGACAAGCCATTCTGGTTCCAGCTTTATATGCTGAAGGACCGCGGCGTGGTTGCCGATATCCTCGCCCGCGCCTGGGAACAGGGCGTCCGCACTCTGGCCTTTACCATCGACCTTGCCGTGCTTGGCACCCGCTATCGCGATATTCGCAATGGCATGGTTGGCGGGGTTGGCGCCTGGGGCAAGCTGCGCGCCGGACCGATCGACTATGCCCTGCATCCGCACTGGGTCTATGATGTCGGGCTGAGAGGAAAACCGCACGGGCTGGGCACCATCGCCAAATATCTCGATACCAAATCGGGCAACATCGCCAATTTCATGGTCTGGACCAGCGGCCAGTTCGATCCTTCGGTGACGTGGAAGGATATCGAATGGCTGCGCGGGATCTGGAAGGGCAACCTTGTCCTCAAGGGTGTGCTTGATGTCGATGATGCGAAGCAGGCCGTGGCGATTGGCGCAGACGGCATGGTCGTCAGCAACCACGGCGGACGCCAGCTTGATGGCGTTGCCTCGAGCGCGGCGATGCTGCCGCGGATTGCCGACGCGGTGGGCGATCAGACGACGCTGCTGGTCGATGGCGGAATCCGCACCGGGCAGGACCTGGTCCGCGCGCTGGCGCTGGGCGCAAAGGCGGCGATGATCGGGCGCCCCTGGGTACTGGCGCTGGGCGCTGGCGGTGAAGCGGCGCTGTCGCGCTATCTGACGCTGATGAAGCACGACATGAAGACCACGCTCGGCCTGTCCGGCGCGATCAACGCACGCGACGTCGATCACCGGGTCATCCTGAACGACTGACCCTCAACCGGCTGAGGTGACCCCTCAGCCCAGCACCTTGCCGGGGTTGAGAATATTGGCCGGGTCCATCATCGCCTTGAGCCGCTGCATCAGTGCGATCTCCTCGGGAGAGCGGGTGATCCCGAGCCATTCGCGCTTGTCGAGGCCGATGCCGTGTTCCGCTGAAATCGAGCCCTGGTGGGCGATCAGTCCGGTATAGACCAGTTCCTCGATCCGGTGCTTCATTTCGGGGGTAAAGGGGTCCGCGCCCAGCAGCAAATGCAGATTGCCATCGCCGATGTGACCAAAGACCACCATTCGCAGGCTCTCGCCAAAGGTGGCGCGAGCATCGGCCTCAAGCTTCGTGACATAACCATCCATCGCCACGATCGGCAGGCTGATGTCGAAGGTGACGGAGGGCATGGTCATCAGCGCCAGCGTCTTGACATCGTCGCGGATCGCCCAGATCTGCTCGGCCTGGGCCTTGCTTGACGCGATCACCGCGTCGACCGCCAGTTCCTGTTCCAGCGCCTCACCCAAAACCGTCTCGAACAGTTCGGCGTCGCGGTCCTGATCGGTCCCGCTAGCTTCAAGGATCACGTAAAAGGGATGGCCACCCGGCAACGGCGGGTTGTGGTTGCCCGACCCGACCGCGATGCGGTCATAGAAACTGGCCCACATCACCTCGAACGAGGTCAGCATGGCCCCGAGCCGCTTGCCGACATGGACGAACAGCGCCTGGACCGCGTCGAAGCTCTCCAGCGCGAGCAGCGCGGTATTGGTCGAAAGCGGCGCGCTCTGCAATTTCAGCACCGCGCGGGTGACGATCCCCAGCGTGCCTTCGCTGCCGATGAACAATTGCTTGAGATCGTAGGCGGCATTGTTCTTGAGCAGGGTGTTCATGCTCGAGATCACCGTGCCATCGGCCAGCACCGCCTCGATCCCCAACACGCTGTCGCGCATCATGCCATAGCGGACGACCGAATTGCCTCCGGCGTTGGTCGATATGCCACCGCCGATCGTCGCCGTGCCGCGCGCGCCCCAATCGACCGCGAACTTGAGGCCCGCCTCCGCCGCGGCGTCCTGCGCGGTCTGGACCGGGCATCCGGCCTCGACCGTCATCGTGCGGCCGATCGGATCGATCGCCTCAACGACGCGCATCCGCTCGAGCGATATCTGGATATCGTCGGGCTGGCAGACCGTCCCACGCACCAGTCCGGTGTAACCGCCCGCAGGCACAACGGCCTGCCCTGCTGCATGACACAGCTTCATCACGGCGGACAGTTCGGCGGTGCTGGCCGGGCGGACGATCGCCTTGGCCGCAACGTGGGATATGCCCATGAAATCGGCCGCGCGGCCCGAAACATCTTCGCCCGTGAGCAAGCCCTGCGGTCCGACAACGTGTGCAATCCGGTCAAGCAGCTCGCTCATCGATCCTCTCCATGCAAATCGCCCCGACCGTATCAGCTACGGCCGGGGCGAAAAGGATCAATCAGCACCAAAGCGGCGCGCAGGATCAATTATTCAAGCGTTCGATCACGATCGCCGGGGCCATGCCGCCCGCCGCGCACATAGTGACCAGACCATAACGACCGCCCGAACGCTCAAGCTCGTCGAGCGCGGTGCCGATCAGGATCGAGCCGGTCGCGCCGATCGGATGGCCCAAGGCCATCGCCCCGCCGTTGATGTTGACCTTGGAACGATCGAGATGAAGATCGCGGATGAACTTCTCTGCCACCACGGCGAAAGCTTCGTTGATTTCCCAGACGTCGATGTCCTCGACCTTGAGGCCCGCCTTTTCCAGCACCTTCTTCGCCGCCGGAACCGGGGCGTTGAGCATCAGCGTCGGGTCATCGCCCTGGTTGGCATAGGCGACGATCCGGGCGCGCGGCTTGAGATTGTGCTTCTTGGCATATTCGGGCGAAGTCAGCAGGATAGCGGCAGCACCATCCACCACGCCCGAGGAGTTTCCGGCGTGGTGGACGCCCTTCCACTCCAGTTCGGGATAGCGCCGCTGGATCTGCTTGCGGAAGGTGACGCCCTCGCCCAGATCGAAATCGGCGATCCCGTCGAAGCTGGCCTTGAGCGAGGACAGCCCTTCCATCGTGGTTTCGGGGCGGGGGAATTCCTCATGATCCAGAGCGACAGTGCCGTCGGGGTTATAGACCGTGACCACCGAGTGATCGAAGCGGCCTTCGCGGATTGCCCGGTCAGCGCGTTCCTGACTGACCAGCGCCAGCGCGTCGAGCGCCTCGCGCGGGATCCCCTCGCGCGCGGCGATGGCGTCGCCACACACGCCCTGGTGGCTCTGCGGGTGGATTGCGTCGAGCTCGGGGTTGCCCGAACCCATCATCCGCTGCGGCAGCCCGGCGTTGGCGCGCTCGGCGGCGAGCTGCTGCTGATAGCTCATCATCTCGGTGCCGCCGGCGATCACGCAGTCCTCCATGCCCGACATGATCGAGGCCGCCGCGAGGTTGACCGAAGTGATCCCGCCGCCGCAGAACCGGTCAAGCGTGGTGCCCGAAGCGGTGATGTCGTATTCCGCGGCTAGCGCCGACATACGGCCAAGGTCGCCGCCCTGCTTGCCTTCCTGGGTGCTGGTCGACCAGATGATGTCGTCGACGGTGCTGGTGTCGAGGTCATTGCGGTCCTTTATCGCCTTCAGCACGGTCGAGGCGAGGTGCTGCGGGTGAAGGTGCGACAGCGCGCCCTTGCCGGGCTTGCCGATCCCGCGCGGGGTGCGGACGGCGTCGATGATGTAGGCTTCGGCCATGGTGGTTCTCCTTGGGGATCAGTTCAGGCGAGCATTGCGTCAAGGCGGTTGCGGATGATCGATTCGGCATCGGCGACGATACGCTTGACCAGCACGTCGCAGGTCGGAATGTCGTTGATCAGGCCCTGGATCATCCCGGCACTCCAGATGCCGTGATTGGTATTGCCGTTGTTCAGCCCTTCGCGACCGCGCACGCCGCGCACCAGTTCGGCGACCTCGGCGAAGGGCTTGCCCTCCGCCTCGGCGGCGCGCACGGCTTGCGAGATGTCGTTCTTCGC
This sequence comes from Pseudomonadota bacterium, assembly GCA_018241045.1. Lineage (GTDB taxonomy): Bacteria > Pseudomonadota > Alphaproteobacteria > Sphingomonadales > Sphingomonadaceae > Novosphingobium. Next base: position 10,395 of record JAFEEP010000227.1, read on the forward strand.
GACGCGCGCAGTGTTGCGATAGGTGCGGAAGATCAGGTCGGTCGAGCGTTCGTCGCCCGCGACCATCGCCTCCTTGAAGGCCTGGTGGATCGGCGCTTCGACCGTGGCGGTGAAGCGGGTGCCCATGTTGATCCCCTCGGCCCCCAGCGCCAAGGCGGCGGCGAGGCCGCGCCCGTCGCCAAAGCCGCCCGAGGCGAGCAGCGGGATCTTGACCTTGTCCGCCGCCGCCGGGATCAGGATCAGTCCGGGAATGTCATCCTCGCCCGGGTGACCGGCACATTCGAAGCCGTCGATCGAGATCACGTCGACCCCGGCCTTTTCCGCCGACAGCGCGTGGCGAACTGCGGTGCACTTGTGCAGGATCTTGATCCCGTGGGGCTTCATCATCTCCCACAATTCGCGCACCGCAGGGGTTCCTGCAGTCTCGACGATCTTGACCCCGGCATCGATGATCGCCTGGGTATAGGCCTTGTAATCTGGCGGATTGATCGTCGGAAAAACGGTCATGTTCACACCGAACGGCTTGTCGGTCATGCCCTTGCAACGCTCGATCTCGGCGGCAAGCGCCTCGGCGCTGGGTTGGGTCAGCCCGGTGAGGATGCCAAGTCCGCCTGCGTTGGATACCGCGCTGGCCATTTCCGCCACGCCGACCCATTGCATCCCGCCCTGGACGATCGGATGCTCGATCCCGAGCAGGTCGGTGATGCGGGTCTTGATGGCCATGATTCCCTCTCCAAACGGTGTTTCGGAGGGCTACTTAACCGCTCAATTAAGAATGGCAATCACTATGACGCACCGGGGCCAAAATGGGCGACCAGTTCATAGCGATCGCCGACGAAGACCTGCCGGACCAGGGTGATCGGCTCGGTCCCGCGCCAGGTGCGTCGCTCGACGCTCAGGCACGGCGCGCCGGTAGCGAGGCCCAGAAGGCCCGCCTCGTTCGCGCTGGCGGCAACGGCCGATATGCGGCTATCGGCCTCCGTCCAGGGAACGTGATGGAGCAACCAGGTGCCGGGGGCTTCGCTGGCAAGGTCGGCTGTGGCGATGGCGGGAACGGCGGCGAGGCTGACCAACCGGTCCTCGACGGCGAGCGGTGCTTCGTCGGCAAAGTGAACGCCGACAAGATGCAGCGCGCGCTCCCCGGACAGGTGCCCTTCCGTGACCGTCGCCTCCTCGCGCCGATCGAGCCGGAAGCGGTATTGCTGCCCGCGCGCCGCGACCAGCGACGCAAGGTCAGGCACTTCGAGTACCATCGAATGGGCGCGGGGCCGGGCGACGAATGTACCCGCGCGCTTGCGCCGCTCGATCAGCCCTGCCGAGGACAGTCCCGACAGCGCCTTGCTGACCGTCATGCGCGAGCATTGGAAGTCGGCCATGATCTCCTGCTCGGTCGGCAGGCGCGCGCCGGGGGCAAGGTCGCCCGCCAGGATACGCCGCTCGAAATGGTCGCGGATCGCTTCGCCCAGCGGTTGGGTCATGCCAGCAGCCGCCGCAGCGTCGCGCCATAGCGCGCCGCGATCGCGTCGCGCGCATGGTGCCGCCCGCCGCTCACCACCTGGCGCCCGCGCCGCCACACCCCATCGAGCGCCGAGGGGCCTGCCGCGAAGATCAATACGTCCAGGCGTTTTTCGGGTTGTATCGAGGCCAGCGACGGA
>JAFEEP010000228.1 GCA_018241045.1 Pseudomonadota bacterium
AACTGCTCGCTGCCGGCATCACCGTGCAGCACGCAGTTCTCGCCGCCTTCCTCGTAGTTCAGCACGAACTGCACGGCGACGCGGGCGCGGCCGGGCCAGTTGGCGTACGGCGGGGTCCGTCCGTAGCCGATCAGGTCGCGAGGGTAGTTTGACGAAGCATTCATTGCGGGTCTCCATTGGGGCCATGCACGCGACCGACCGGCGCACACGGTCAGCCGCGGAAGGTACGATCAGTTCTCGAGGAAGCGCTTGCATGCGCTCCGGTTCTTCCTCAGCAGCCAGTACGTGAGGCCGGCCGGGAGAAGGCTGGCGTACCAGGACACCGCCGCGAAGCTCAGCGCGCCCGCTGCGCCGACCAGCGAGGCGGCGATGCCCGCCCGGTTCACGCCACGGAAGGGGCCGTTCTCGTCGTAGAGCTCGCCGAGGTTCAACTTGCGGCCGCGGATGAAGTAGTAGTCCGCCACCAGCACCGCGAAAATCGGGCCGAGGAAGGCCGAGTAGGTCTGCACGAAGATCCGCAGACCGGGCGCGGCCAGGTTCTCTGCCTTGCTTGTGATTTTGAGTACTCCCCCGGTGGTGCGTGGGTTGGAAAAATCAGTTGCCGAGGTAGGCGAAGCGGCCGGTGAAGGGCTTCGGACGCGGGAAGGCGAGGTCGCCGTGCTTGCTCGTGCCAAGGCGCAGGCTCACCAGCGATTCGGCGAGCTTCACCGCCGCGGTGACGCCTTCGACGATCGGCAGGCCGACCGCCTCGCGGATCTCGTCGGTGAGATCGGCCATGCCGCCGCAGCCGAGCACGATCGCGCCGATGCCGTCCTCGGCCTTGGCGCGGCGGCACTCGGCAATGATGCGATCGAGCGCGCAGGCGCCATCGTCCTCGAGGTCGAGCACCGGGATCTCGGCCGCGCGCACCTTGCGGCAGTGGTGGGCGAAGCCGTAGCTCTGCAGCAGATGCTCGGCAATGATGCAGGTGCGCTCGAGCGTGGTGACCACCGAGAAGCGGGTGCTGATCAGCGTGGCGAGGTGGAAGGCGGCCTCGGCGATGCCGATCACCGGCGCCGCGGTGCGCTCGCGCGCGGCGAGCAAGCCGGGGTCGCCGAAGCATGCGATCACGTAGGCATCGACGCCCTCCATGTCGCCGCGGCGGATCTCCTCGAGCACGCCGACGGCGCTGATCGCCTCATCGAAGTGGCTCTCGATCGACACCGGCCCCGCCTCCGGGTTGGTCGCCGAGATGCGGGTGCCGGCGGCGGCGACGCGCGCGCCGGCGGCGCCGATCTTCTCGGTCATCGAAGCAGTGGTGTTGGGGTTGATCAGGCGGATGTGCATGCTGTTCTCCCGGTTGCGTAGCGGCTGCGTCGGCCGCGGATGTGTTCAGAGTGCAATCAACGCTCGCCGCGATGGCGGCGGGCCACTTCGTCTAGGACCTTGCGCAGGTCGAGGGCGGAGGGCTCCTCCTCGACCAGCACCACGCTGCGCTCGACGTCCTTCAGGTGGCGCTCCATCCACGCCCGTGCGCCCTCGACGTCGCCAGCGGCGATCAGGTCGAGCACATCGTCGTGCTCGGAGTGGCGACAGCTGGAGGTCATCGGAGTGCCGTAGGTGGCGATGACAAGGGAAGAGCGGGACACCAACTGAGTGAGGAATTCGGTCAGGGTCTCGTTTCCCGACACACGGATCAGGGCCACATGGAAGGCGCCCGACAGATAGATCGCCTCCCGCCAGTCGCCACGATCGGCCGCGGCATGCTCACGCCGCACCAGCTCTCGCAATTCGTCGATCGCTGCCGGCACCGCCTTGGCCACCACCTTGCCAATGGCGCCGCACTCTATGATGCGGCGCGCCGAGAAGATGTCGCGGGCCTCACTGACCGAAGGCTGCGCCACTGCTGCGCCACGGTTCAGGCGCACGTCGACAAGCCGCTCGTGGGCCAGGCGCTGCAGGACCTTTCGGATACTGGTGCGGCTGACACCATAGGTCTCTGCAAGGGTGTCCTCGGGCAACTTGGTGCCGGGGGCGAGATGGTTCTCCACGATCGCGACGAACAGATTGCGGTAGATCGCCTCGTCGCGTCCGCCCGTTCCCAGGCCATTTTCGCCGCGTCCGCCGGACCTCTCCGTCGATAGACCCTTTCGCATCAGGAACCTCCCTTCAAGACTCGCAAGGCAATCCTTCCAAATTCAGTCTATGCATAAATTGAACGCATTTCAAGATGTTTTTGTATACGGTTTTTCCGATCGGAGGATGCCTTCGAGCGCGCATCTCCCGGATGCACCCCGTCCGATTCTCGTTCGGTTTGTATCCTTCACGAAGCCTTTAAAAAATATTGACTTATCTTTTTGTATACACTTTCATACCGATACGGATACGTGATGTGGCGAGTAAGAAAATTTATATAGCACGCCAATGTACATCTGCGCACCGCCAAGGCCACAAAGGAACATCGTTGCGGCCACACCGCGATCATGAGGAGACAGACATGAAAGAGCACATCCCGGCGGGTTACAGCGACCGCCTCTTCAACGAGGACCTCGGTCCGCTGACGGACAAGAAGAACTGGAACTGGTACAACATCTTTGCCTTCTGGATGTCGGATGTTCACAGTGTCGGTGGATACGTTTTCGCCGGCAGTTTGTTCGCACTCGGTCTAACCAGCTGGCAGGTGCTGGTATCCCTGATCATCGGCATCTGCCTGGTCAACCTGTTCTGCAACTGGGTTGCCCGCCCCAGTCAGCAAGCCGGCATTCCTTATCCTGTCGCGTGCCGCCTGGCCTTCGGCGTATGGGGCGCAAACGTACCGGCCATCATCCGAGGCCTGATCGCGGTGGCGTGGTACGGCATTCAGACCTTCCTCGCCTCGTCGGCGCTCACGATCGTCTTGCTGCGCTTCTTCCCGGGACTGCAGAGCCTCGCGCATGACAGCTTCGTCGGCCTCTCCTACCTCGGCTGGCTGGGTTTCTCGATCATGTGGGTGCTGCAGGCCATCGTCTTCTGGCACGGCATGGAAGCGATCAAGCGCTTCATCGACTGGGCCGGTCCGGCCGTCTATGTCGTGATGTTCGCCCTCGCTGGCTGGATCATCTGGAAGGCGGGCCCCGAGAACATCAGCCTGAACCTTGGCGAAGTGACGTACGAAGGCTGGTCGGCCGTCGGGCCGATGATCACCGCGATCGCGCTGGTGGTGTCCTACTTCTCCGGCCCGATGTTGAACTTCGGCGACTTCTCGCGCTATGGCAAGACCTTCGACGAGGTGAAGCGCGGCAACTTCTGGGGCCTGCCGGTAAACTTCCTTGCCTTCTCGATCGTCACCGTCGTCATCACCTCTGGCACGATCCCGGTGTTCGGCCACATGATCACCGACCCGATCGAGACCGTCAGCAAGATCGACAACACGATGGCAGCGGTGCTGGGCGCCTTCACCTTCGTCACCGCCACGATCGGCATCAACATCGTCGCCAACTTCGTGTCGCCGGCCTTCGACTTCTCCAACGTCGCACCGAAGCACATCAGCTTCCGCACCGGCGGCTTCATCGCCGCGGTCGGCTCCATCTTCATCACGCCGTGGAACCTGTTCAACTCGCCGGAAGTGATCCACTACACGCTGGACATGCTCGCCGCCTTCATCGGCCCGCTGTTCGGCATCCTGCTGGTCGACTTTTACTTCGTGCGCAACATGAAGATCGTCGTCGACGACCTCTACAGCGACAAGCCGGGCGGCGCCTACTGGTACGACAACGGTGTGAACCGGCGCGCGATGTGGGCCCTCGCTCCCGCGGTGCTGGTGGGCGTCGTGATCACGCTGTCGGGCGTCAAGGTGCTCGCGGACTTCAACTGGTTCATCGGCTGCGCGCTGGGTGCCCTGTTCCACCACCTGGCGATGAAAGGCCAAGTCGTTGCGGGCATCGGGTCGTTGCAGACATCGAACTGAACCCGGCAAGGAAACTCGCGACCGATTCCGCGGCCCGGGCTGAAGGAGCGGGATTCGAACGGGCGCCTTGAGCGCCGGCCGCCGTCCGAAGCTGATGCCTGCCCACGGCCCCAGCCTACTTATTTGCAGCAGTGGCGAGCAAGACGCGACCCGCTGCTGCCCAATCTGAAAAGGAGAACTTCAATGGCCAGCCACACTCCCGGCGCCCCCGTCTTCGCCCCACCCGCCGACCTGCCCGACTGGGCCCTGCCCTCGGTCGACCTCGCCAACCCGCGCCTGGGCGCCAAGGCGCTCGCCGCCTCCGACGACTTCTTCGCCGAAGTCTCGCGCATGCTCAACCCCGAGCCGGCCCAGTTCGT
>JAFEEP010000229.1 GCA_018241045.1 Pseudomonadota bacterium
AAGCTGAACACCGGCTGCTGATCCTCGCGCTTCAAGAGCACCTTGTTGTGCAGCCGCCGCGACAGCGCCCGCGCGGGCTGCAGGGCAGACTCCACTGCCACGTCGTACACGCGGGCGGTGAGAATTTTCTTCAGATAGTCGAAGGGGGTCAGGGGCTGGGTCATGATGTGAACCGGCAGTGCGCCCGTCTGCGGGCGGCCGGGGCGCACATCATAGGGGGCCGGCCGCAGCGGCCAAGCGGGGCAAAAAAAAGCCCCAAGCGGTAAGGCCTGGGGCTAATCCATCCTTTGAGGAGATGGAGGAGACAATCGGTGCGAACCCCGCTGTGCCTACAGTGCGTAGCGGGTAACGCATGGGTGCATTGTATGCCCAAAGTTTTTTGCATTGCAGCAAAATCGATATTTTTTTAAGGGTTCACCCTAATTGTTGGAGAATTACAACATGGAATGCACTGTCAGCTGGACCGGCAACGCCGGCACAAGGTCCGGCATGGGATTCATTGCCGAAACCGGCAGCGGCCACATCTTGGCCATGGACGGTGCGCCCGATGCCGGGCGTCCCAAGAATGGCGGCCAGAACCTGGCCCCGCGCCCCATGGAGGCCGTGTTGGCAGGCACCGGCGGCTGCACCGCCTACGACGTGGTGCTGATCCTGAAGCGCGGCCGCCACGACGTGCGCGGCTGCAGCGTGCGCCTGACGTCCGAGCGCGCGCCCGCCGACCCCAAGGTCTTCACCACAATACATATGCAGTTCACTGTTACCGGCCGCGGCATACCGGCGGCCGCCGTGGAGCGCGCCATCGCCATGAGCCACGAGAAATACTGCTCGGCCAGCATCATGCTGGGCAAGACGGCACAGATCAGCACCGGGTTTGAGATCGTCGAGGCCTGAAAACTGAAGCCGTACGCTGATCAGGGAAAACGCGAGGGTGTTCGGCCATTGTTCAGGTGCGGCGGACGAATGTTGCAGCCTCACAACGAAAAGCCGCGTTTGCCTGCCTTTTCGGCCGTTTGTGCGTGAATTCCTTTGCGCAACCAGACTCGCTCTGTTGCAATACACCCAGCTTCCCCATCAGGAGGTTGGCCCCGGGAAACCGGCGGGTCGTGCTGCTGACGCAGCAGTTCCAAACCCTCACGATCCGGCGCCCTCTGTTTAACCTTGGAGTAAATCGCAATGAAAAAATCTCTGATCGCCCTGGCAGTGCTGGCCGCTTCCGGCGCCGCAATGGCTCAGTCCTCCGTGACCCTGTACGGCGTGGTCGACGAAGGCGTGACCTATGTGAATGGCAAGCAAAACTGGACTGGCCTGACCTCCGGCAACCAGCTGACCAGCCGTCTGGGCGTGCGTGGCTCGGAAGACCTGGGCGGCGGCCTGAAGGCCAACTTCCGCCTGGAAGGCGGCATCAACGCCGACACCGGTAACGGCAAGGTCAGTGGTGCTTCCGGCAACGGTTTTGAATTCAAGCGTCAATCCACCGTGGGCCTGGAAGGCGGTTTCGGTGAAGTGCGCCTGGGCCGTGAGCTGACCGCCGCATACAACGCCGTGGCGCGCTACGACCCGTTCGGCAGCGTGGGTCTGGCTAACTCCCGCCTGTGGGCCGATGGTGGCCTGCCCGCCGATAACACCAACGTTCCCGTCAATGGTGCCAAGACCACCAACCAGCGCGTGAGCAACGCCGTCACCTACGTGACGCCCAACTTCTCCGGCTTCAAGGCTGGCCTGAACTACGGCTTCGGCGAAGTGCCCGGCCACCAAAGCGACAGCCGCTACATCGGTGGCGGCCTGATGTATGACAACGGTCCCATCAGTGTCGGCCTGAGCGGCGAAACGCTGAAGAGCGGTGCCAATACCAGGGCCACCGGCAACATCAACGCATGGAGCCTGGGCGGTTCGTACGACTTCGGCGTTGCCAAGGTGCTGGCCGGCTATCGCCAGTCCAAGGCCAAGAACTTCTACGCCAACGGCAACGACAACAAGCGCGAAGGCTACATGCTGGCCGTGACCGCCCCCGTGGGCCCCGGCCTGGTGAAGGTGGCATACAACCACTACGAAGACAAGGGCGGTGCCACCACGGCAAAGGCCGACCAGCTGGGCCTGGGCTATGTGTACAGCCTGTCCAAGCGCACTTCGCTGTACGGCACCTACGCCTACCTGAAGAACAAGAACAACGGCAACACCTTCAGCCTGAGCGGCGATACCGCCGTCAAGGACAACGGCAAGCAGCAAGGTCTGCAAGTTGGTATCACCCACACGTTCTAATGCCCGGCTGGCTTGATGCCAGCTTTGCATGAAGACCAAAAACCGCTGCCTTCGGGCAGCGGTTTTTTTTCGCCCATGGCATGGCAGTCGCTGTGGCGACATCGACCTAGGGCAAACGCCTGTGGTGCAGACGCCATTCGCGGTTTGCCCGGACTGGGGTGTCTTCTAAAATGAAACTTTCTGATACTTACAAGAGAGAGAGTGAGAGAAGCCATGGGTCTGACCACAAAGAAATGCGTCGTCCTTGCCGCACTGGCCCTGTGCGGCGCGGGGGGCGCTACGGCGCAGTCCGCCGGCACCAGCAAGGTGGAGCTGTGGGGCGTTGTGGATATGGCCGTGCGCCATACCAACAACGAAGGAGTGGGCAAGGATGGCCTGACGAAGATGATCGGCGGCGGCATGTCGCAAAGCCGCTGGGGCATCAACGTGGAGGAAGACCTGGGCGGCGGCAGCAAGGCGCTGGCCTACCTGGAAAGCCGTTTCGATGCCGACGCCGGCAATGCCGCCGTCGGCGTGCCGTACTTCCAGCTTTCCTACCTGGGCCTGCAAGGCCCCTATGGGCGCCTGACGGCCGGCCGCCAGTGGAA
>JAFEEP010000022.1 GCA_018241045.1 Pseudomonadota bacterium
ATGAACGGCTTGAACAGTTCGAGCGCCATCTTCTTGGGCAGGCCGCATTGGTGCAGCTTGAGTTCCGGCCCGGTCACGATCACCGAACGGCCCGAATAGTCGACGCGCTTGCCGAGCAGGTTCTGGCGGAAGCGGCCCTGCTTGCCCTTGAGCATATCGGACAGCGACTTGAGCGGACGCTTGTTGGCACCGGTGATGACGCGGCCACGACGGCCGTTGTCGAACAGCGCGTCAACCGCTTCCTGCAGCATACGCTTTTCGTTGCGGACGATGATGTCCGGCGCGCGCAGCTCGATCAGGCGCTTCAACCGGTTGTTGCGGTTGATGACGCGGCGATAGAGGTCGTTGAGGTCCGAGGTCGCGAAGCGGCCCCCGTCGAGCGGCACCAGCGGGCGCAGTTCGGGCGGGATGACCGGAACGACATCCAGGATCATCCATTCGGGACGGTTGCCCGAATCGATGAACGATTCGACCACCTTGAGCCGCTTGATGATCTTCTTGGGCTTCAGTTCCGACTTGGTTTCGGCCAGTTCCTTGAGCAGGTCTTCCTTTTCCTGCTCGAGGTCGAGGCTCATCAGCATATGCTTGACCGCCTCGGCGCCGATCCCGGCACTGAACGCGTCCTCGCCGTATTCGTCCTGATAGGCGTAAAGCTCGTCCTCGGTGAGGAGCTGGTACTTCTCGAGCGGGGTCAGGCCCGGCTCGATCACCACGTAGCTTTCGAAATAGAGGATGCGCTCAAGCTGCTTGAGCTGCATATCGAGCAGCAGGCCGATGCGCGAGGGCAGCGACTTGAGGAACCAGATGTGCGCGACCGGCGCGGCCAGCTCGATGTGGCCCATGCGTTCGCGGCGGACCTTGGTGACGGTCACTTCGACGCCGCACTTTTCGCAGACGACGCCCTTGTACTTCATGCGCTTGTACTTGCCGCACAGGCACTCGTAATCCTTCACCGGGCCGAAGATGCGGGCGCAGAACAGCCCGTCGCGCTCCGGCTTGAAGGTGCGGTAGTTGATCGTTTCCGGCTTCTTGATCTCGCCGAACGACCACGAGCGGATGCGCTCGGGGCTGGCAAGGCCGATCTGGATCTGGTCGAAGGTTTCGGGCTTCGCCATCTGGTTGGTGAACTTGGTCAGGTCGTTCATATCTCGGTCCCTCTAGGGGTGAATAGCTTGGGCGGTGCAGGGGTGGGCGACCGGCAGGTCGCCCGATCCCGTTACTCCGCGGCCTCCGCGAAATCGTCGTCGTCGCTCTCGTCGGTCAGGCTCGAAAGCTCGACGTTGAGGCCCAGCGAGCGCATTTCCTTGACGAGCACGTTGAAGCTCTCGGGAATGCCGGCCTCGAAGGTATCGTCGCCCTTGACGATCGCTTCGTAGACCTTGGTGCGGCCGACCACGTCGTCGGACTTGACCGTGAGCATTTCCTGCAAGGTATATGCCGCGCCATAGGCCTGGAGCGCCCAGACCTCCATTTCGCCGAACCGCTGCCCGCCGAACTGCGCCTTGCCGCCCAGCGGCTGCTGGGTGACGAGGCTGTAAGGCCCGATCGAACGCGCGTGGATCTTGTCGTCGACCAGGTGGTGCAGCTTGAGCATGTAGATGTAGCCCACGGTGACCTTCCGGTCGAAGGCTTCACCCGTGCGCCCGTCGAACAGCGTGACCTGGCCCGAGGTGTCGAGCCCGGCCTTTTCCAGCATCGCCGACACGTCGGCTTCGCGGGCGCCGTCGAACACCGGGGTGCCCATCGGCACACCGTTCTTGAGCAGTTCGGCCATGTCGACGATCTGGGCGGTCGAGCGCGCGTCGATCTGGGCCGTGTAGTTGGGGCCGTAGATGTCCTTGAGCTTGTCGACCAGCACCGTCGGCGGGGCTGCCGCTTCGGGATTGGGGTTGTCATGCCGCCACTGTTCGAGCGCCGCCGTCACCTGCTGGCCCAGGCCGCGCGCGGCCCAGCCGAGGTGGGTTTCGAAGATCTGCCCGACGTTCATGCGACTGGGCACGCCCAACGGGTTGAGCACGATGTCGACATGGGTGCCATCTTCGAGGAAGGGCATATCCTCGCACGGCAGGATCCGGGAGATGACGCCCTTGTTGCCGTGACGGCCGGCCATCTTGTCGCCCGGCTGCAGCTTGCGCTTCACCGCGACGAAGACCTTGACCATCTTGAGCACGCCCGGGGCGAGTTCGTCGCCGCGTTCGAGCTTTTCCTTGCGGTCCTCGAACTTCTCCTGGATCGCCTTGACCGTCTCGTCGTACTGGGCCTTGACCGCTTCGAGCTGGCCCTGAACGCGGTCATCGGCGACGGCGAACTTCCACCATTCGTGACGCTCGACCTCGGCCAGGTTGTCCTGGTCGATGGTGTCGCCCTTCTTGAAGCCCTTGGGCGCGGCGGCGGCGACCTGGCCCACCAGCATATCGCGCAGGCGGTTGTAGGTCGCACGGTTGAGGATCGCGCGTTCGTCCTCGCGGTCCTTGGCGAGGCGTTCGATTTCCTCGTTCTGGATCGCGCGGGTACGGTCGTCGATCTCGATGCCGTGGCGGTTGAAGACGCGCACGTCGACGATGGTGCCCGACACGCCCGGGGGCAGGCGCAGCGAGGTGTCGCGCACGTCGCTGGCCTTTTCGCCGAAGATCGCGCGGAGCAGCTTTTCTTCCGGCGTCATCGGGCTTTCGCCCTTGGGCGTGATCTTGCCGACCAGGATATCGCCCGGGTGCACTTCGGCGCCGATATAGACGATGCCCGCCTCGTCGAGGTTGCGCAACGCTTCCTCGCCGACGTTGGGAATGTCGCGGGTGATGTCTTCCGGCCCCAGCTTGGTGTCGCGGGCCATGACTTCGAATTCGTCGATGTGGATCGAGGTGAACACGTCGTCCTTGACGATGCGTTCGCTGATCAGGATCGAGTCTTCGTAGTTGTAGCCATTCCACGGCATGAACGCGACCAGGCTGTTGCGGCCCAGCGCCAGCTCGCCCAGCTCGGTCGAGGGACCGTCAGCCAGGATATCGCCGGTTTCGACCACGTCGCCGACCTTCACCAGCGGACGCTGGTTGATGCAGGTCGACTGGTTGGAGCGTTCGAACTTCTGCAGGCGGTAGATATCGACGCCCGACTGGCCGGGTTCGATATCGCCGCTGGCGCGGATCACGATGCGGGTGGCGTCGACCTGGTCGACGATCCCGGCGCGCAGCGCGGCGATCGCCGCGCCCGAATCGCGGGCCACGGTCTCTTCCATGCCGGTGCCGACGAAGGGCGCCTCGGCGCGAACCAGCGGCACCGCCTGGCGCTGCATGTTCGAGCCCATCAGCGCGCGGTTGGCGTCGTCGTTTTCGAGGAACGGAATGAGCGAGGCCGCGACCGAGACGAGCTGCTTGGGGCTGACGTCCATCAGGGTCACCTGATCGCGCGGGGCCATCACGAACTCGCCCGCTTCACGGGCCGAGATCAGCTCTTCGACGAACGAGCCGTCGGCATTGGTTTCAGCCGAGGCCTGGGCGACGGTGTGCTTGCTCTCTTCCATGGCCGAGAGGTAGATCACCTCGCCGGTCACCTTGCCGTCGATCACCTTGCGGTACGGGGTTTCGATGAAGCCGTACTTGTTGACGCGGGCGAAGGTCGACAGCGAGTTGATAAGGCCGATGTTCGGGCCTTCCGGCGTTTCGATCGGGCAGATGCGGCCATAGTGCGTCGGGTGGACGTCGCGCACTTCGAAGCGGGCGCGCTCGCGGGGCGGGCCGCCCGGCCCAAGCGCCGAAACGCGGCGCTTGTGGGTGACTTCCGACAGCGGGTTGGTCTGGTCCATGAATTGCGAGAGCTGCGACGAACCGAAGAACTCGCGCACCGCGGCGACCGCGGGCTTGGCGTTGATCAGGTCGTTGGGCATGACGGTCGAGACGTCGACCGACGACATACGCTCCTTGACCGCGCGCTCCATGCGCAGCAGCCCGACGCGGTACTGGTTCTCCAGCAGCTCGCCCACCGAACGGACGCGGCGGTTGCCGAGGTTGTCGATGTCGTCGACCTCGCCCTTGCCGTCCTTGAGGTTCACCAGTTCCTTGACCACGGCGAGGATGTCGTCGCTGCGCAGCGTGGTGATGGTGTCCTCGGCGTCGAGCCCAAGACGCATATTGAGCTTGACCCGGCCCACGGCCGACAGGTCATAGCGGTCGGGGTCGAAGAACAGTCCGTCGAACAGTGCCTCGGCGGTTTCGCGCGTCGGCGGTTCGCCGGGGCGCATGACGCGATAGATGTCGGCCAGCGCGTGATCGCGGTCCTCGGCCTTGTCGGCCTTGAGCGTGTTGCGGATCCACGGCCCGGTGTTGACGTGGTCGATGTCGAGCAGCTCGAGCTGGTCGATCCCCGCCTTGTCGAGGGCGTCGAGGTTTTCCGGCGACACTTCGTCACCGGCTTCGATCCAGATGCGCCCGGTGCTCTCGTCGATCAGGTCGAGCGCGGAATAGCGGCCGAAGACTTCCTCGGTCGGGATCAGCAGTTCGGCCAGGCCATCCTTTTCCGCCTTGTTGGCGGAGCGCGGCGAAATCTTGGCGCCGGCGGGGAAGATCACTTCGCCCGACCTGGCATCGACGATGTCGAAGGCCGGCTTCTGACCACGCCACTGTTCGGCGACATAGGGCAGGCGCCAGCCGCCCTCGCCGCGCTTCCAGGTGACGGTCTGGTAGAAGTAGTTGAGGATCTGCTCGTCGTTCAGGCCCAGCGCGTGCAGCAGCGCGGTGACCGGCAGCTTGCGCTTGCGGTCGATGCGGACG
>JAFEEP010000230.1 GCA_018241045.1 Pseudomonadota bacterium
TATCCTCAATTCGGTCAAGACCTACGGCAACATCGTTTCCTTCCGCGATCTGGAACAGGCCACCAACGACGCGTTGGCGCTGTTCGGAAACAAGGACGCCAAAGGCATCGTGCTGCTCAAGCCCTACGCGGACTACTACGCCGAGTACCAGAAGAAGGTCGCCGAACTGGTGGCGCTGTTTCCACTGGGCAAGGCCATCACCGGCGAGGCTGCGCAGAAGGCGTTCATCAAGCTGTTCGGCTCGATCCTGCGGCTGAAGAACATCCTCACGGCCTTCGATGATTTCGCGGGCAATGAAATCCTCAGCGATCGCGATTTTCAGGACTACCAGAGCCTGTACCTGAACCTGTACGCCGAGTTCCGCAGTGCCTCCGACGCCGAGAAGGAAACGATCAACGACGACGTGGTGTTCGAGATCGAGCTGATCAAGCAGGTCGAGATCAACGTCGATTACATCCTGATGCTGGTCGAGCGCTACATCAAGGCCAAGGGCACCGGCAAGGACAAGGAAATCCTCGCGACCATCGAGCGCGCGATCAATTCCAGCCCGTCGCTGCGCAACAAGAAAGACCTCATCGAGCAGTTCGTGGATTCCGTTTCGCCGAAGGCCCGGGTTGATGCGGAATGGCAGGCGTTCGTTGCCAGGAAAAAGGCCGAAGAACTTGACCAGATCATTGCCGATGAGGGCTTGAAGGCAGACGAGACGAAAGCGTTCGTGGACAACGCCTTCCGCGACGGCGCGATTCCGACCACAGGCACGGCCATCACGAAGATTCTGCCGCCAGTCTCGCGGTTCTCGAAGAACAACAACCATTCGGCGAAGAAGCAGACGGTGCTGGACAAGCTCGCGGCGTTCTTCGAGCGGTATTTCGGATTGGGGTGAAGCTATGGCTGACGATGCACTCGCACAGACCGATGCAGATGCCTTGCTGCGCATGGAGAAGGTTCCTGCGTCGGCGGACACCTTTCACTTCCCCGACTTGGGCGGGCGGATCGAGTTGCCACTGGTGTCGCGTGACGAGCGCGAGCAGTTCTCGCTGGACATCAATCGCAAGCGCATCTCCCTGACCACGGGCTATCAAGCCCGTGGTCGGAAGGTTGTCGTTCTTGCGCGCCTCGATTTCGCTGCGCCGCATCGCAATCCGGATGGCAGTGAGGTTGGCGTGCCGCATTTGCATCTGTACCGCGAAGGCTACGGCGACAAGTGGGCGGTCGAGGTTCCCGACGGCATCTTGAGCAACCCGGCCGATGCGTGGCAGGTACTGCACGATTTCATGCGCTACTGCGGCGTGGTCGAGCAGCCGCATATCACGCGGGGGCTGTTCTCATGAGCACGACCAATGATCTGATCAGCCGCTACTACGACTGGCTCAAGGCCAAAACCAACTGGCGCGAGATCAATGACTGGGTGGAAATCACCACGCCGTATCTGGATCGCCACAACGATTGCATCCAGATTTACCTCAAGCGGCAGGACAGCGAATGGGTGCTAACCGACGATGGCTACACGCTGGCCGATCTGGCGCAGTCCGGGTGCGAAATCGACACGCCGCGCCGCAAGGCGCTGCTGGCTACCACGCTCAACGGCTTCGGCGTTCAGCAGACTTTCGATGCCTTGGAGGTCAAGGCCACGGAGGAAAACTTTCCGCTGCGCAAGCACAGCTTGTTGCAGGCCATCCTCGCGGTCAATGATCTGTTCTACGTCGCACGCGCCAATGTCGAGAGCTTCTTCTTCGAGGACGTGGCCTTGTGGCTCGACGATGCCGACGTGCGCTACACCTCGCGCGTGAACTTCGTTGGGCGCAGCCACTACAACCATCAGTTCGATTTCGTGGTGCCGAAGTCCAAGCGTGCACCGGAGCGTATTCTTCGCGTGATCAACAATCCCAACAAGGACACTGCTCAAAACACTGCTTTCGCGTGGCTGGACACCAAAGAAGTGCGACCTTCTGATTCTCAAGCGTTTGCCATCTTGAATGACCGTGACCGCCAGATCGGTGATGCCGTGCAGGATGCCTTGCGCAGCTATGACATCACGCCGATTGCGTGGAGCAAGCGCGAGGATTTCAGGGAACGCTTGGCGGCATGAGCGTAACGGGCCAAAGATGAACGATGCCGATCTCCAATTATCGACGCCGACGAGTTGGCGACGCTGCGTGCCGCGCGCGGGAGTTTCTGCACGTTTCCGGCGTGGCTCCGGCTTCGGAGTTCTTGGCGGACTTGACCGGTTGACGGCAAACGGAGATGCGCGATGGCCTTGGGGCAGATGGAGAAAATCCTGTTACTGGCGAATTCGGGGGCAACATGGTCGAGCTAGGAAATGAAGGAGCGCCGAAGTGCATGTTGCCCGCCTGAAAATCTCCGGCTTCCGAGGCGTGCGTTCGGCGGACATCGTATTGGGCCGCCATGCCGTACTGGTGGGGCCAAATAATAGCGGCAAGACCACCGTGATCGAGGCGCTGGCGTTGCTGTTCGGGCGCGATCGTCTGGTGCGCCGCCTGACCGAGCATGACTTTCATTGCAGCGAGCCCGACGAAACCGCCCGCATACTGTGCATCGCCACGGTCACGGGCTTTACGCCCAACGACCCGCACCACCATTCGTCTTGGTTCAGCCCCGAACGCGGCGTCGAGAAATGGTTCGACCCGAAAGCCAAGACACTGAGCGCCGCGCCGGACGCGCAGCATACCGATCTGGCAGTGCAGATCGGTTTTGCTGCACGCTTCGACCTGGACGAACTGGAAGCCGAAACGCTCCGTTTCTTCGTGGATGACGAGGCCACACTGGGCGATCCGTTCGCGGAAGACGCGCACCTGCGCACGATCCACACCAAAGTTCTCCAGGAGTTGGGCTTCTTTCTGGTCCCGGCCTCGCGCACATGGGACCGCTGGATTTCCTTTTCCTCGGAGTTGTTCCGCCGCGTCGTGGCGACGCGTGGGGACATGCCCGCGCAGGCAGTGCGCGCCGAGCGCCGGAGACTCTGGAGCCCGCCGGACGGTGCGCGGCTCGAAGACCAGCCGGGGCTTTCCGAGATCGTCGGCGCGGCCAATGATGAGTTGCGAGCGCTCATGGCCAGCGCCCCAAAACTCCAGTTGCGCCTGACCGCGACTGACAGCGACTCAGTCTTGGAAAGCGTGGTGCCGCACTTCGCGCAAGGCACGGGGCCAACCCTTCCCTCGCAGCGGCAGGGCACGGGCCTTGTCTCCCTTCAAAGCCTTCTATTGCTCATGCAGTTCGGCAAGGCGCGCGCGGAAACGGGCCAGTCCTTCATGCTGGCCGTCGAGGAGCCGGAATTGCACATCCAGCCCTCGCAGCAAAAGCGGTTGGTCAACCGCCTCAATGCGCTGTGCAACCAGACGATAGTCACGACGCATTCGCCCATCGTGGCCGCAATGTTTCCGGCTCCCGATACGCTCTTTATCGAAACGCGCGAGGGCGCGTTGAGCGCCAAGCCACTGATGGACGCTGTGCCCGCGCAGCCGACTAACCACCAGCAGCACTTGCTCTACGCATGGCGGCAGAAGCTGGTGGCCGCGCTCATGCACGAATGCGTCCTGATCCCCGAAGGGGTTTCGGACGTGGCATGGCTTGAGGCGCTGCAAACCGCTCTTGAGCAGCATCAGGGTTGGGATAACGCGCAAGCGAATACGCCGCTTCTCTCCACTTTCGTTGGCATCGTGCCGACCATCGACGCCAAGATTGCCGACACCTTCGCGCTGGTCAGCGCCGTTCACGCGCGGCCCTGCATCCTTGTGGACGGGGACAATGACGGGCGCGGCTACTTCGATGCGGTGAAGGGCAGCAATCCGCCGCCGCGCTGCGTCGTGTTCTGGCCGCAGGGCTGGGCGATGGAGCATGTGGTTTCGTGGATTGCGGGCGCGGATGAAGCCGCGATGCTGGCCGCGCTCGGAACCGCGCTGGGTGCTCCTTTCGCCGACCGTGGGGCGCTCACCGCACATTTGCTTACCCAGAAATCCTACGCGCCGACCCATGAAAGCGCCGTCGTCACGTTCATGGCGAATGCGGCCTGCCGGGTGCGCGCCGCGCAGTTGCTCGATGCCCTGTGCGACGTGCTGCGCGATCCCGCCAACGCCAATACACCGCTTTTTGCGCGCATCCCGGCGGATTCGACCGCTGCCACGCACGTTTTCCAGTTTGTGCCGCCGCCATGACGTTCGATTTCTTCGAGGGCGCGGCGGGCACCGGCAAGACCCATAACCTCGTGGG
Organism: Pseudomonadota bacterium; assembly: GCA_018241045.1. GTDB lineage: Bacteria > Pseudomonadota > Alphaproteobacteria > Sphingomonadales > Sphingomonadaceae > Novosphingobium. The sequence continues at coordinate 4,228 of JAFEEP010000230.1, forward strand.
CCGAGCAGGAGAACTCGTGCAGGATGGAGCGCTGGGTGAAGGACACAAGCTCCTGGCGCTCACCTTCATGAACGGCGCGCGCCGCCGCCTGGATGCGCGCCTTGGAGAGAATGCGGCTTTCCGCAGGCGCTTTGATTGTCAGACCTTCGATGTGTTCGCTCGGACATTGGCCGCGCGGCGCCGAAGCCTGATTACGCCCGCGATGCAGCAGCAGGCCGATGCTCTGAGCGAATTTGACGGGCCGTGCGCGCTTGCCGCATCGCTCCTTGAAGAAGAAGCCGTCCGCAAATGGGTGGCAAGGAGTTTCCCCCTAATCTTGGTGGATGAAGCGCAAGACCTCGACGAACACCGACTGCGTATTCTTCAAGGACTTTCGCAATCCTGCCGGATTGTGGCGGCAGCGGACGCATTTCAGTGTCTTCATGACGGTCGCGACACCGCGCCGCTGATTGGCTGGCTTGAGGGCGCGGGCCAAACCCACCGTCTCACACAGGTCCAACGCACCAATCAGCAGGGATTGCTGGCCGCTGCACTGGCGGTGCGTGATGGCCAGGACATCAAGGCCGCTCTGACTGCAAACACCTACAACAACAGGACAACATGGAACGGCGCAGGATTCCGGCTTTCCGAAGTGCCTGTAAAGAATAACAATTCTGGGCTACTGGCATGGGCGATTGCCAACGAGATTGCGCAGCGCCAAGGCTCTGTCGTCATACTCACCCCGGATGGGCGCAACACGATTATCCGTGCCGCACTCAATACCGTTCAGACCAAGCAGTACACTCGCAAAAACAGCGGCGCGACCTTCGGGCCGTATCCGCACACATGGGATCGTCACGACAATGAAGAAGCCAGCGCCTTGCTGGCCGATATCGCGTTACCGGAAGCCGCATCATGCGCCGATCTTCGCGCGCTTCTCACGCCCTTGGCAGGACACGCGCCCTTCGTGCAGGCCCTTAGCCGCATCGACCGCTTGCGGCGGGCTCACGGGCAAGCGGCCTTCACCGCCGCGCAAGTCACCGAGTTTGTGCAGGAGGCCGTGCGCAACCGTTCGCGTCTGGGCTTCCGGCAGCACCGTGGCCATCTTGCCATGACGATCCAGCGCGCCAAGAACCGCGAGTTTCCGAACGTAATTGTGCTTTGGCCGCACACGGCCACAGGCAGCGCCGAGCATTTGCGAAGGCTGCTCTACAACGCCATCACACGGGCACAGAGCCATTGCACCGTCATCGTGCTGGGTCAGAATCGTCTGGACGCGCCGCCATTTGCGCCCGTGCCAACGCTAGCATCTTGGCGATAGCGAAGGTAGCGATCGCTCAATCCGATCACGCGAAACTGCGCCCTCTTCTTGAGGACATCGCTCACCTGCTGTCGCCGGGCATGGCTCACCAGACGCGGATGGTCTGATGTCAGCTGGACACCAGTAGAAGGACTTCACAGATACTTCTTGAACGTCGCCGCCGCAATGCACACCGCCACGCCGAGTAATGCCGCGCTGGGCAGAAGGATCAGCAGCGGGTTCACGCTCACCGGCAGTGCCAGGTAAGTCACCCACGGCAGTACGGCCAGCGGGATCATGCTGTCCCTGGCGCGGTGATAGATGAACCCCGACTCGCGGCCCGCGCCGAAGCGGCGGATGTCCCGGCGCACCA
>JAFEEP010000231.1 GCA_018241045.1 Pseudomonadota bacterium
CGCCGCGCACTACGATACGATTGATCGCGCACGCGCCGAGGAGGCCAGGACTCGCATCCGCGAGGTGGAGGGGCAGCCTGCGCCGCTAATGGCCGCTTTGGCGGCTTATTATGATCAGGATCACAAGCTCGCCGAAGAGCGCGTCCGTGCATATCTCATGCAGGCGCCAACCGATCCCGTGGCGATGCGACTGCTCGCCGAACTCGGTGCGCGCCTCGGTGAGTTCGAGGACGCGGAATTTGTCCTGCAACGCTGCAAGGAACTCAATCCCGGCTACCTTCCTGCGAGGTTCGACTATGCCGAGGTGCTGAGCAAGCGCTTCAAGTTCGAAACCGCGCTGCACGAAGCCGAGGAGCTGGTTGTGCTGGAGCCGGCGAACCCGCGTTTCCTGATGCAGCGCGCCAACCTGCTGCTACATATCGGTCGAACCGAGGAAGCCGCGGATGAATACGCCCGATTGGAGCGCAACCAACCAGATCACAGCAGTGTCAGCCTGACCTACGGCCATGCGCTCAAGACGTTGGGGCGGATCGACGAGGCGATCGGTGCTTATCGCCGCGCCTACGCCGCCCGGTCAGACTTCGGCGATGCCTACTGGAGCCTCGCCAATCTCAAAACCTATCGCTTTACCGCCGATGAGATCAGGGAAATGGTCGCGGCCGAAGCTGGTGCAGGGCTGGCCATCGAGGACCGCGTTCACCTCTGCTTTGCGCTGGGCAAGGCATTCGAAGACGGCAAGGATTTTGCACGATCCTTTGAATACTACGAACGCGGCAATCGCCTGCGCCAATCCTTGCTGGGCTACCGCGCAGAGACGGTATGGCATGAAGTCAACCAGCAGATACTGCACTGCGGCCCGGCGCTGTTTTCCGCCAAAGCGGGATCGGGTTGCACCAGTCCGGACCCGATATTCATTGTCGGCCTGCCGCGGGCGGGCTCGACCCTGATCGAGCAGATCATCGCCTCGCACAGCCAGGTCGAAGGCACGACCGAACTGCCCGACATCATGGCGATCGCGTCACGCTTCAACGGACGACAGGCCGAAGGTGACGTCGACCGCTATCCCGCCAATCTGATCGACATCTCCATCGACGAACTGACAGCATTGGGCGAAGCATACATGGAATCGACCCGCGTCCACCGTCGTGAAGGGAAGGCGAGGTTCGTTGACAAGATGCCCAACAACTTCCGCCACATTGGGCTGATCCACCTGATCCTGCCCAATGCCAGAATTATCGACGCCCGGCGTGATCCGCTGGCCTGCGGATTCTCCATCTTCAAGCAGTTGTTCGCGCAGGGACAGGACTTCTCCTACGATCTGGAAGACATTGGCCGATACTACTGCGATTACGTCCGCCTGATGGAACACTGGGACGCCGTGCTGCCGGGGCGGGTGCTGCGCGTGCAGCACGAGGATGTGATTGCGGACCTCGAGGGTCAGGTACGCCGGATACTTGCCCATTGCGGTCTGCCGTTCGAGCAGGGCTGCGTGGAGTTTCACCGCACCGAGCGCGCGGTGCGGACACCAAGTTCCGAACAGGTCCGCCGCCCGATCAGCCGCGATGGCACCGAGGTCTGGAAGGACTTCGACCCCTGGCTGGGTCCGCTCAAGACGGCACTGGCGGCGCGACCGGAGCTTCTGACCGCAGACTAGCCTGGCTTCGTCCAGGCGCAAACGCCCAGAGTTCGCCCCTTTGCCAACCCTGCAGCGTCGACCTGTCCGCGCACCAGATGCGCCCGGCCATTGTCGCAAACCAGAGTCATGCCGCCGTATCCGGCGACATCGAGTAGCACTTGGTCCCAGTGCCGGTATTGGACATCGTGTCCTTCACCGGGATAGCGCCGAAAGCTGACCTTGCCCTTGACGTGCGCGGCCCAGAACTCGCCCTGGCTCGGCGGGACCTGCGTATCCGCCTCACCATAATAGAAGAACGACGGTCCCTTGTAGGCGGCGACGTCGGCCGGGCTGTCGCAGAACCGCTTGTATTCGCGCGCTGCCGCGCGTGGATCTCCCTTTTGCCCGGCGATGAAGAAGGCGCGTGCGCCTTCGTCCGCAGCCCGGTCTGTGAAGCCGCGAACCTTGGATGCCACGCCATCGCGGGGCAGGTCCCACCAGACGCGTGGCGCGGCAATCTGCGGTTCCAACCTGACCTGCAGGGTTGCCTCATCGGCGCCGCAAGCAGGCCAACTGGCCGGGGCCGAAGCACCCGCCGCCAGCATATGCCAGGACGCCAGCCGTTCCGGCATGGCCTGGACTATGTGTCCTGCATAGGGTCCGCCACCCGATATTGCGACCAACGAAAAGCGCTTTACGCCGAGTTTATCCAGCACCTGCCGCACTTCGCTGGTGTAATCCTTCATCGTCCACGTCTGATCAAAGGCTGTATCGCCCAGACCATTGCGCTCGACAGTAATTATCCGGACCTTGAGCCGCTTGCGCATCGTATCGAGGAAGGCGACCATTTCCGCGGCACGGCCACTGGTGCCAACCCCGCCGACGAAGAGCATGGGCGTCCACCCCGTTTCTGCGGTATCGGTGTAGTGGACAGTACGGCCTTCGCGCGTAACCAGGCTCTCGACCGGGCTGCCGATCGAATCGAAGCGATCGGGGAACACGATCGGTTGGGCCGGCGATGCGTCGGCAATTGCCAGCGAACCGCAGGCGAGGGCGCCAACGGCGGTTGCACAAGAAAGCAGGCGGACAATCATCGCGCGGACTCCGTTTCCAGGTTGCGATCGAGTAACTCGATCTGATCGGTTTGTCGCCGATGCCGGTCGCGTGAGCATTGCCGTTGCCGTCAGCGTGCCGCCGCCTATCGGCGCCCGACGTCGCGAAAACAAGAGGCGGTCGACAAGTATGCTGACAGCACCCTGCGCCATGTTTCCCCGGCAACGTCTGGAGCGGCCGGGTCTTCGATCCGATGAGGCGACGCCCGAAGGCGTCGCCCTTCGCCAATCAATGGTGGAGAGTCATACTCGTAGGAACGTCCGGGCGCTGACAACCTGTCTGCGCCACACACTTTCGCTCATGGCACCGATCACCCGCCGATGCGGGCGACCGCTCCGGCGGTGGCATCGGCCAGTGTCGCTGCGACACCGGCAATCCGCTCCGGACCGAGTGGTGGGACGAACGCCGGGGCGATAGCCATCGGCAGGTCGCTCTGCGCGATAGGACGCTGGTGCGAGAAGGTGTCGAACCCGGCCTTGCCATGGTAGGCGCCCGACCCGCTCATGCCGACTCCGCCGAACGGAGCGTGGTGATTGATGTAGGCCAGGGCGAAGTCGTTTCGCGATACCGCGCCCGATGTCGTCTCGACGGTGAAGCGCCGGAAATCGGCCGTGTCGGCGCCATACCAATAGGATGACAGCGGATGCTCGCCGGCTGCGGCATAGCCGATCGCCTCGCCAATGTCGGAATAGGTGTGGAGCACCAGCACCGGCCCGAACACTTCCTCGGTATTGATTTCCGCATCGGCGGGTGGATTGATCACCA
>JAFEEP010000232.1 GCA_018241045.1 Pseudomonadota bacterium
CTGCCGGGGGTGCTTGCGGGCGTCGCGGTGCGCGAGGAGGTGGTCTATCACGTCAAACCCTACATCATCTACAACACCTCGGTTGCCTACAGCGGGATCAGGAACGTCAAGTTGACGGCGGGAGTGAAGAACCTGTTCAACACCGATCCGCCTTTCGCGATCAGCTATGACGACAACACCGGCGGAGGCAGTTCATGGGAGCCGCGCGTTGCCGATCCGCGGGGGCGTTCGTTCACCCTGCAGGCTGAAGTGAAGTTCTGAGCGCACGGGGTTCGCCCGGCGCGAGCTTGATTACAGTTGGGGAAATCGCCCTTGGTCGTGTGGTAACGGATTGCCGCGCGGCCAAGGGCTGCCCATATCGGCGCCCATGACGGCACAGGTAGCACCCCGGGGCAAGGCTCTGCTTGGCGCAGGCGATTGGCTTGAGCGGATTCCGCGCTGGCTGGGACAGGTGTGGACCGGCGGATTCGCGCGATTGTTCAACCGTGTCGACGCCGGGCTGGTGCGTGGGTCGCTGCGGGTGCGGCTGCCTGACGGGACGGAGCGAACGATCGGCGGGCGGGCGCCGGGCTTCGACGCCGAAATCCACCTGCGCGACTGGCGTGCGCTGCTGCGCCTGGCGACGGCAGGCTCGGTGGGGTGCTATCAGGGCTGGGAAGCGCGCGAATGGGACAGCGGCGACCCGGTGACGCTATTCGCGCTGTTCTGCGACAATGCCGAAAGCCTGGGGTCGATCGGCCGCGCCCGTGGGCCGTGGCACCTGATCGGACGGCTGCTGCACGGCTCGCGGCGGAACAGTCACGCCGGTTCGGCCCGCAACATCCATGCCCACTACGACCTCGGCAACGATTTCTACGCGGCATGGCTCGATTCCGCGATGGTCTATTCCAGCGCGCGCTTCGAAACCGGCGGCCTTTCGCTGGAAGCCGCGCAACAGGCCAAGCTGGACAGCATCGCCGACCGGATCGGGGGGGCGCGGTCGGTGCTGGAAATCGGCTGCGGCTGGGGCGCCATGGCGGCCCGCCTGCGCGATCGCGGCATGGCGGTAACCGCGATCAGCCTGTCCGATGAACAATTGGCCTGGGCGCGGCAACGCCATGCGGGGATCGACTTCCTGCGGCAGGACTATCGCGATGTCGCCGGGCAGTTCGACGCCATCGCCAGCGTCGAGATGGTCGAGGCGGTCGGTCAGGAATACTGGGGTGCCTTCTTCGACAGCGTGAACCGCAACCTCAAGCCGGGTGGGCGCGCCGCGATCCAATACATCGCGATCCGCGACGACATTTTCCCCGCCTATGCCGCCGGAGCGGACTTCATCCAGACCTATATCTTCCCTGGCGGAATGTTGGTCAGCGAAGCGGCATTCCGGCAACTCGCCGCCGAGCGCGGGCTGGAATGGCGCGATCCGGCGCATTTTGCGCTCGACTATGCGGAAACGCTGCGGCTCTGGCGTGCCCGCTTCGATCTGGCGGTGGTCGAAGGGCGTTTGCCGCCCGACTTCGACGAACGATTCGTGCGGCTGTGGCGGTTCTACCTGATGTACTGCGAAGGCGGTTTCCGCGGCGGCCTGATCGACGTTGCCCAGGTAACGCTGGTCAAGCCGACCTGAACCCGGCTTCAGCCGATCGGGCGGTAGTGGCTGTCGCCGCGCCAGCGGGTCAGGATGTTGTCGTGGACGATCGGGCTGAGCAACTGGTCGAAGGCGCAGCCGGCCAGGCTGTTGTCCCACCAGATCACCTCGGATTGCAGCGCTTCCAGTCCCGGCAGCGTCAGCCAGCACACCGTGCCCGGTTGCAGGCGGTTGACCGCAGCGGCGCAGAACCCGCTCAGCGACAAGTCGTGAACCACGGTCTGAAACCCGCGTGCGCCCGAAATGCGCATCGTCGCCGGAATGGTGATGCGGGTGCGCGGCGCCGAACGGTCTTCCTGCGCGGCAGTGAAGTACGAATCGCGGTTGCCCAGCAAATAGTCGCTCATGTCAGCGCCCCTTCCTTCGCGCGATGGTTCCCGGTTCCCTTTCCGGCACGCTTTGCAGGTTATGGAAGGGTGCGGTTGCCCGGCTCTTATTATGCGTGGTTAACACGCTCGCGGTGCGGGCTGGCGAATTGTTCACCAAGCAGGGCAACGATCCGTTCGGCAACAACCTCTGGCGCTTTGACCGAAGCCGGATCCTCGCCCGGATAAGCGCGGGCGCGCATCTCGGTCCGGGTCGCGCCGGGATCGACGATCACCACGCGCAACTTGCTGATATTGCGGGTTTCCTGCCCGTAACAATCGACCAGCGCCTCAGTCGCGGCCTTGCTTGCGGCATAGGCGCCCCAGAAGGCGCGCGGCGCGGTGGCGAGGCTGGTGGTGAGATAGACCAGCCGCCCGTCCGCGCTCTTGCGCAGCAGCGGGTCGAACCGCGCGATCAGCGCCTGGGTCGCAAGAAGGTTGACGGTCAGTGCGCGGGTCAGCGCAACCTGGTCGATGTCGATGACGGGAGTCAGTTCGGGGAGCACCGCCGCGGCATGGACCATGATGTCGAGCGCGGGCCAGCGCCCGGCGAGCGCATTGGCAAGGCGCGCGATCGAATCCGCCTCGGTCAGGTCGACCGGTGCGATCGTCGCCGCCCCGCCAGCGTCGAAGATCCGCTGTGCGACCGCTTCGAGCTTCTTGGTGTCGCGCGCCGTCAGGACGCCGGGCGCGCCCGCCGCAGCCAGCGCCTCGGCAGTGGCCGCGCCGATCCCGCGGCTCGCTCCGGTGACGAGCGCGACCTGTCCGGCAAGCCCGCTCATGCGACCTTGTCGACCGGCAGGGGAAGCTGGTTGGTGTCGGTCTCGCGCTCGGCAAGGTCGGTCAGCACGGTCGGGTAGTCCCCTGTGAAGCACGCGTCGCAGTGCTGCGGGCAGGCGCTGTTGCGCTTGGTTTCACCGACGGCGCGGTACAGCCCGTCGATCGAGACGAAGGCAAGGCTGTCAGCCTGGATGAATTCGGCCATTTCCGGCACGTTCATCCGCGCCGCAAGCAGCTTGTGCCGCTCGGGCGTGTCGACGCCGTAGTAGCAGGAATTGTTGGTCGGCGGGCTGGCGACGCGGAAATGCACTTCCTTGGCCCCGGCATCGCGCATCATCTGCACGATCTTCATCGAGGTGGTGCCGCGCACGATCGAATCGTCGATCAGCACGATCCGCTTGCCCGCGACAAGCGCGCGGTTGGCGTTGTGCTTGCGCTTCACGTCGGCATGGCGTGCGCCGTCCGACGGCTGGATGAAGGTTCGCCCCACATAGTGCGAGCGAATGATGCCCAGGCCAAAGGGGATACCCGATTGTTGGGCATAGCCGATCGCCGCGGGCACGCCGCTGTCGGGCACCGGCACGACCAGGTCCGCTTCGACCGGTGCCTCGATCGCCAGTTCGGCGCCGATCTGGCGGCGCACTTCGTAAACCGACTGGCCGCCCATGACCGAATCCGGGCGGCTGAAATAGACGTGTTCGAAGATGCAGGGGCGCGAAGCGTGGTTGCCGAAGGGACGGTGGCTGGTGACCCTGCCATCCTGGCGCACCTCGACGATCTCGCCCGGCTCGATTTCGCGGATGAATTCGGCCCCGACCACGTCGAGCGCGACGGATTCGCTGGCGAAGACATGGGCATCGCCGATCCGGCCCATCACCAAGGGGCGGATGCCCAGCGGATCGCGGCAGGCGATCATCCGCTTGGGGGTCATGCAGATCAGCGAATAGGCGCCTTCGACCATGCGCAGGGCATCGACCAGCCGGTCCATCAGCGTGGGATAGCGGCTGGTCGCGATCAGGTGAATGATGACTTCGGTGTCGGAGGTCGACTGAAAGATTGCCCCCTTGTTCACCAGCTCCTGCTTGAGGTGCATGGCGTTGGAGATGTTGCCGTTGTGGGCGATCGAGAAGCCGCCGCGGGCCAGATCGGCGTGGAGCGGCTGGACGTTGCGCAGGCCCTGGCCGCCGGTGGTCGAGTAGCGAACGTGGCCCGATGCCATCGCGCCGGGCAGTTCGGCGATAACCGCCGGGTCGGTAAACACCTGGGCGACGTGGCCAAGGCCGCGGCGGGCGAAGAATTCCTTGCCGTCCCAGCTGACGATGCCGCAGGCTTCCTGGCCGCGGTGCTGCAGGGCGTGGAGCCCCAGCGCGGTCATC
>JAFEEP010000233.1 GCA_018241045.1 Pseudomonadota bacterium
CCATCCTGCCGCCGCCCTTCGACTTTCCGCGCATGCGCTTCTACCAGTTGTGGCACGAGCGCACCCACCAGGTCGAAGGCCATCGCTGGCTGCGCAACCTGCTGTGCGACGTCGGCCGCCGGGTGTTGAGCGAGGAGAGCTGACGCCGGGCGGCCACGCCGGCAGGCGGCACATGGCGCGGCACACCCCATGGCGCAAGGTGACCAAGGGGTAGCGGGTCGTCGAGTTCGAACAAGGCGAACAGAGCGAACAAGGTCGTCAGCAGCCGTCCGCGAACCTCAGGAACGGGCCCTATCTTCCCGGGCTGGCGTTGTGGTCATCGTCTGCACGCTCAGCGTCGTTTCCGTGCGTCACGCATTTGGCTTGGCCCTGACGTTCCGCTACATTGCCGCACTTCCTCAGCACAAGCGCCACCATGGCGGAAGCGATGCCCCGGGAATATTGCGGACGCACCGGCATCCCCATCGGGGAACCGGCCAGCCAGACCGCGAACGCCCGCACGCCGAACCATCGCCCCCACTAAGACGTTCATCATGGCCATCAAGAAATCCGACCTCTATTCCTCGATCTGGGCCTCGTGCGACGAGCTGCGCGGCGGCATGGACGCCAGCCAGTACAAGGACTATGTCCTGTTCATGCTGTTCATCAAGTACGTGTCGGACAAGTACGCCGACTACGACGGCTTCGAGCCGCCGATCGTCATCCCGAAGGGCGCGAGCTTCAAGGACATGGTCGCGCTCAAGGGCGACGCCGACATCGGCAACAAGATCAACACCGACATCATCCAGAAGCTGATCGAAGCGAACGCATCGAGCAACAAGTTCGCCCGTACCGACTTCCCCGACTTCAACGACCCCAACAAGCTCGGCGACGGCCCGGCCCGCGTCGAGCGCGTGGGCAACCTCATTGCCATCTTCGAGAACCCCGCCCTCGACTTCTCGCAGAACCGCGCCGAGCACGACGACATCCTCGGCGACGCCTACGAGTACCTGATGCGCCACTTCGCCAGCGAGAGCGGCAAGAGCAAGGGCCAGTTCTACACGCCCGCCGAAGTCAGCCGCGTCATCGCCAGGGTGCTCGGCATCTCGCCCGACAACACCGTCGCCGCCACCACGGCCTACGACCCCACCTGCGGCTCGGGCTCGCTGCTGCTCAAAGTTGCCGCCGAGGCCGGCAGGCACATCACGCTCGAAGGGCAGGAGAAGGACAGCACCACCGCCGGTCTGGCGCGGATGAACATGATCCTGCACGACTTCCCCACCGCCAGCATCGCCTCGGGCGGCGAAGGCACGCTGGTCAAGCCGCGCTTCCTCGATGGCGAGCAACTGCGCACTTACGACTACGTCGTCGCCAATCCGCCGTTCTCGGACAAGACCTGGTCCACCGGCATGACCTTGGGCGAAAGCGGCGAAGGCGACCGCCACAAGCGCTTTACCTGGGGCGTGCCGCCGAAGAAGCAGGGCGACTACGCCTACCTGCTGCACATCGTCCGCAGCATGAAGAGCAGCGGCAAGGCCGCCTGCATCCTGCCGCACGGCGTGCTGTTCCGCGGCAATGCCGAGGCCACGATCCGCCGCAACCTGGTCCGCTCCGGCATCCTCAAGGGCATCATCGGCCTGCCGGCGAACCTTTTCTACGGCACCGGCATTCCCGCCTGCATTCTCGTGCTCGACAAGGAGAACGCCGCCGCCCGCAAGGGCATCTTCATGATCGATGCGTCGAAAGGCTTCCGCAAGGACGGCCCCAAGAACCGCCTGCGCGACCAGGACATCCACAGGATCGTCGACACCTTCCGCAAGCAGGACGAGCGCGACCCGCGCTACGCCCGCATGGTGCCGCTCGCCGAGATCGCCGACGCGAAGAACGACTACAACCTCAACCTGCCGCGCTACATCGACAGCAGCGAGCCCGAGGACCTGCAGGACATCGACGGCCACCTGCGCGGCGGCATCCCCGAGCGCGACCTCGATGCCTTCGGCGACTACTGGCAGCGCATGCCCGCCCTGCGCGCGGCGCTCTTCGACACGCTGCGCCCCGGCTACGCCCGCCTCACGCTCCCGCTGGCCGAGGTCAAGCCCGCAATCCTCGGCCACGCCGAGTTCACCGCCTTCCAGGCGCAGGTGAGCGGCCTGTTCGACCGCTGGCGTGCCGCCCGCCGGCCGGCGATGCTCGGCTTCGGCCAGGACGCCCACCCCAAGGAACTGATCGAGGGCCTGTCCGAGAGCCTGCTCGCCGCCTTCGAGGCCGCACCGCTGGTCGATGCCTACGACATCTACCAGCACCTGATGGACTACTGCGCCGAGACGCTGCAGGACGACGCCTACCTGATCGCCGCCGTCGGCTGGCAGGAAGGCGCGAAACCGCGCGAGATCCGGCAGGTGAAGAACAGGGAGGGCAAGCTCGTGTGGCCCGAAAAGGAGGACTACAGGCGCGGCAGGCGGCGCTTCAAGTCCGACCTCGTGCCCGCGGCGCTGGTCATCGACCGCTGGTTCGCCGCCGAGCGCGACGCCATCTCCGCGCTCGAGACCGAGTTCGCCGCCGTCGAGCAGCAGATGGATGAAATGCGTGAAGAACACGGCGGCGAGGACGGGCTGCTCGCCGAGGTCATCGAAGGCGACGGCGACAGGCAGAAGATCACCGCCAAGGCGGTGAAGGCGCGGCTCAAGGAGATCGGCAAGGACGCGGATGACGCCGAGGAGCGCGCGGCATTGACGGAGTACGCCGCCCTGCTCGACCGGCAGGCCGACACCAAGGCGCAGATCAAGGCCGCGCAGGAGGCACTCGAGGAAATGCTCGACGCGAAATACGCCACGCTCACCGAGGCCGAGGTGCAGACGCTGGTGGTGGACGACAAGTGGCTGGCGACGCTCGCCGCCGCGGTGCAGGGCGAGCTCGACCGCGTGTCGCAGACCCTCACCGGGCGCATCCGCCAGTTGGCCGAGCGTTACGCGGTGCCGCTGCCGCAGCTCGAAGACGAGCTGGAGGCCCTCGCCGCCCGCGTCGTCGGGCACCTCTGGAGGATGGGGGCGGTGTGGAGCTGAGGCCGGGGTACAAGCGCACGGAGGTGGGGGTCATCCCGAAAGAATGGTCTGTCTCAACGGTCGGGCAGGAGTTCGAAGTCCGGCTCGGGAAGATGCTCGACGCCGAGAAGAACATCGGAACTCCCAAACCATACCTTGGAAACAAGGCGGTTCAATGGGGCCGTATCGAACACAACGATCTGCCGACCGTTCCACTATCTAGATCGGATCTGGAGCGATTCAGACTGCAGAAGGGTGATCTCCTAGTGTGTGAGGGCGGGGAGGTCGGGCGCGCCGCAGTGTGGGATGCACCAATTGAAGAGTGTTACTACCAGAAGGCGCTCCACCGATTGCGACCGACGCAGGGTTTCGACGTGCGAGTCATGTCTGCATTACTCCGCCTCTGGTCAGAGCGAGGCACTCTCACAAACTTCATCACGCAGACCAGCATCGCGCACTTGCCACGTGAGAAATTCATGGAAGTGCCAATGCCGGTTCCACCTACGCCAGAACAACACGCCATTGCGGAAGCGTTGGGCGATGCCGATAAGCTGCTGGGCGGACTGGAGCGGCTGATCGCCAAGAAGCGCGACCTCAAACAGGCCGCCATGCAGCAACTCCTGACCGGCCAAACCCGCCTCCCCGGCTTCGAAGGGGAGTGGAACGTGAAGCGTTTGGGGGAGATTGCCCAGATCAAGACCGGCAGTCGGAATAACGAGGACAAGGTCGAGGACGGTCAGTACCCGTTTTTCGTTCGCTCCGAGGTGGTTGAGCGGATCAACACCTACTCCCACGACTGTGAGGCCATCCTTATCCCCGGTGAGGGACGAATCGGGAGCATTTTCCATTACATAAATGGGCGATTCGATATGCATCAGCGCGTTTACGCAATAACGCAGTTCGCGCCAACGGTGTCGGCAAAGTTTGTTCACCTCTACCTGGCAAAGAGCTTCGGCGCCTGGGCCATGCAGAACACGGTCAAGGCAACGGTGGATTCCCTGCGCCTGCCGACTTTTCAAACGTTCGAGATGCGTATCCCTTCGCTTATTGAAGAACAAACCGCCATCGCCACCGTCCTCTCCGACATGGACGCCGAGCTCGCCGCGCTCGAAGCCCGCCGCGACAAGACCCGCGTCCTCAAGCAGGCGATGATGCAGGAGCTGCTCACCGGCAGGACGAGGTTGATATGAGCCCGACGGCGCCCGCGTCTGCCCCGCAATCCCCGCTCTCCGCGTCTCAGCGTGAGCCGTCAGCCGCATCCGCCCGCATCGGCAGGCTGGTCTGCATTCGACGCATGTCACGCGGAGCCGCGGCGTCGCGGCGAAGAATCGGGAGGAATCTTGACCCACGATGAACTGCTGAAGGTGCTGGCGCGCGGCGAGGACAGCCGCCACCAGTTCAAGCGCGACGAGACCAACGCCGACAGCTTGGCGGCCGAACTGGCCGCCTTTGCCAACAGCGGCGGCGGCCGGTTGTTCCTCGGTGTGGCCGACGACGGCACGGTGGCCGGGCTGGATGCCGCGGCAGTGCGGCGGCTGAACCAGTTGCTGAGCAACGCCGCCGCGCAGCATGTGCGTCCCCCGCTGCATCCGCTGACAGAGAACGTGCAGACGCCCCAAGGTATCGTGACGGTCATAAGCGTGCCCGATGGCCTGAGCAAGCCCTATGTGGACCACAGCGGCCGCATCTGGGTCAAGCAGGGAGCGGACAAGCGGCATGTGACGGCGCGGGAGGAAATGCAACGCATGTTCCAGCGCGCGGGCCTGGTCTATGCCGACGTGGTGCCGGTGGCCGGCACGTCGGCTGACGAGATCGACGACACGGCCTTCAACGCCTATTTCAACCGCCGTTACGGTCAAGGCAGCGCGTTTGCCGGCCAATCACCGGAGCAGTTGCTGAGGAACCTGGGCCTGGGCGATGGACGCGAATTGAACCTGGCAGGGCTGATGCTGTTCGGCAGGCAGCCACAGCGTTACCGCCCGGCGTTCGAGGTCAAGGCCGTGGCCTTCCCCGGTACGGTGCTGCATGACACGCGCTACCTGGACAGCGAAGACATCGGCGGCACGCTGCTGGAACAGTATGTGCGCAGTTTTGCCTTCATCCGGCGCAACCTGCGCCATGTACAGCGCAACCGGGGCTTCAATACCCTGGGGCAGTTGGAGATTCCGGAACAGGCGCTGGAAGAGTTGCTGGTCAATGCGCTCATCCACCGCGATTACTTCACCGCCGCCTCGATCCGCCTGATGGTATTTGCCGACAGGGTGGAGATCATCAGCCCCGGCCACCTGCCCGACAACCTGAACACCGACGCCATCCGACGCGGCGCCACCATCCGGCGCAACCCGACGCTCACCGAGCATGCCGTGCACATCCTGCCGTATCGCGGGCTGGGAACCGGCATCCCGCGCGCCTTGCACGACTGGCCCGACACCGAGCTGGTCGACGACGTCGCCGCCAATCAGTTCCGTGTCGTCATCCGGCGACCGCCTGCGGATCGCATCTCCATCACCCCGGAAGTCACCCCGGAAGTCACCCCGGAAGTCACCCCGGAAGTCCGGCTTGCGCGCGCGCTCACGGGTGAGATGACACGCCGCGAACTTCAACGGGCGCTGGACTTGCGGGACGAAGAGCACTTCCGCCTTGCGTACCTCCTGCCGGCGCTGAATGCCGGCTTGATCGAGATGACGATTCCGGACAAACCCACCAGCCGGCTGCAAAAATACCGGCTGACGAACAAGGGCTCGACGGTCATTGGGGGGCGGAACACGTGATACACCAACAGCCACGTTCCGAACGCACGACGCAGAACCGCGTCGTCGCGCTGTTCACCGACCCGGCACGGCCGGGCGGTCTCGGCTATCGCTACCTCGGCGAATGGAGCAAGCGCGAGAACAACCGCGGCGTCGACACCGGACTGCTGCGCGCCAACCTGCTTGCGCGCGGCTACTCGGAGGCACACATTGCCGCTGCCGTGCAGAAGCTGCTCGCCGCCGCCGACACCACCGGCATCACGCTCTACCAGGCCGCGCTGCGCTGCTACAAGCTGCTGCGTTACGGCGTGGCGGTGCAGGTGGCCGCCGGCCAGTCGCACGAGACGGTGCATCTGATCGACTGGGCGCAGCCGGACAGGAACGACTTCGCGCTCGCCGAGGAAGTGACGCTCAAGGGCGGCCATGAGCGGCGCCCCGACCTCGTGCTGTATCTGAACGGCATCGTCGTCGCCGTCATCGAGCTCAAGCGCGGCTCGGTGGAGGTGGCCGACGGCATCCGCCAGCTCATCACCAACCAGGAGGCCATCTTCAACCTGGCGTTCTTCCCCACCGTGCAGTTGCTGCTGGCGGGCAACGACAGCCAGGGCCTGCGCTACGGCACGGTGACGACGCGCGAGGAGTTTTTCGTCGAGTGGAAGGCCGGCCCAGACAAGGCGTCGCCGACCGAGGGCGCGCCCGTGCCGGCCGGCGCGCTGCTCGACCGGCCGCTGGCCGATCTGTGCGACAAGGCGCGCCTGCTCGATCTGCTGCGCCACTTCGTGCTCTTCGACAACGGCATCAAGAAGGTGCCGCGCCAACACCAGTTCGCGGCGGTCAAGGCGGCGCAGGCTCGCCTCCGCCAACAGGAGGGCGGCGTCATCTGGCATACGCAGGGCAGCGGCAAGAGCATCCTGATGGTCCTGCTCGCCAGGTGGCTGCTGGAGCACGACCCGCAGGCGAGAATTCTCGTCGTCACCGATCGCGACGAGCTCGACAAGCAGATCGAGGGCGTGATGAAGAACGCCGGGGTGGTGGCCGAGGACGCGCCGAGCCCGCGCATCACCACGCGCGCGGAGTTCCTCGCCAAGCTCGGCGCCGCCGCGCCGCGCCTCTTGTGCGCGCTGGTGCACAAATTCGACCCGGCCGACCTCAAGGGCTCGCCGCCGCCCCTCCACGGGCGCTTCTACGTGTTCGTGGACGAGTGCCACCGCACCCAGGGCGGCGATATGAACAAGCAGATGAAGCGCTGGCTGGAAGGCGCGATCTTCATCGGCTTCACCGGCACGCCGCTGCTGCGCAAGGACAGGCAGACGACGCGTGAGGTGTTCGGTACCTACATCCACACCTACAAGTTTCACGAGGCGGTGGCGGACAAGGTGGTGCTCGACCTCAAGTACGAAGCGCGCGACGTGCCGCAGCGCATCACCTCGCCCGCGGCCATCGAAGCCTATTTCGAGAACAAGACCCGGGCGCTGAACAACTTCCAGAAGGCGATCCTGCGCAAGCGTTGGGCGACGATGCAGGAATTGATGAGCGCCGGCGAGCGCAAGCAACGCATCATCCACAGCATCCTCGAGGACTTCGACCTGAAGCCCCGGCTCAACAACGACCGCGGCACCGCCATCCTGGTGGCCGCCAGCATCCACGACGCCTGCCACTACTTCCGCCTTCTGCAGAACACCAGCCTCGGCCCGCACTGCGGCATCGTCACTTCGTTCGAGCCCAACCACAACGCCATCTCGCGCGAGCCGGCCAACAGCGACGAGCGCTACAAGTTCGACACCTATACGCAGCACGTCCTGAAGGACGGCCAGACCACCAAGGCCTACGAGGACGAAGTGAAGCGCCGCTTCATCGAGGAGCCGGTCGATATGAAGCTGCTGGTGGTCGTCAGCAAGCTGCTCACCGGCTTCGACGCGCCGAGCTGCACCTACATCTACCTCGATAACGAGCTTCACGACCACAACCTGTTCCAGGCCATCTGCCGCACCAACCGCCTCGACGGCGACGACAAGGACTACGGTCACATCGTCGACTTCAAGGAGCTGTTCAAGGATGTGCAGCAGGCGATCGCGGTCTACAGCTCCGACGAGCTGGACATCGACGAGGGCAACGGCGGCGGCAACAACGTCGAGCTGAAAGACTGGCTGAAGGAGGGCAGGAAGCAGCTCGACGCCGCACGCGAGGCGCTGCGCTACCTGTGCGAGCCCGTGCCCCTGCCGCGTGAGATGGAGCAGTTCCTGCACTATTTCTGCGGCGATGCCGCCAATCCGCAGGCGCTGAACGACACTGAACCCTTGCGCATCACCTTCTACAAGGCGGTGGCGACCTTCGTCCGCGCCTACGCCGAGCTCGCGCAGGATCTGGCAGCCGCGGGCTACGGCGATGCCGAGGCGGCTGCGCTGGCGAAGGACGTGGAGTTCTATGGCGACACGCGCAACGCCATCAAGAAGCACTCCGGGGAAGAGCTGGACATCAAGCCCTTTGAGGCCGACATGCGGCACCTGCTCAACACCTATGTGCAGGCCGACCCGGCGAACACCCTGGGCGATCTGGATTCGCTGTCGCTGACCGACCTCATCATCAAGACCGGCATTCACGACGCCATTGCGCGCAAGCTCAACGAGAAGGGCAAGCTGACGCGCAACGCGATCGCCGAGGGGATCATCAACAACGTCCGCAAGACCATCATCCGCGAGCAGCTCACCGATCCGCGCTTCTACGCGGAGATGTCGAAGCTGTTGCTGGACCTGATCAAGCAGTCGCGCGAAGACGCAGCGGACTACGAGCGGTTCCTGAGGGATGCCGAGGCACTGGTGCAGCGGCTGGCGCAGAAGCACAGCGTGGCCGGCGTACCGGCGATCCTCCATGGTCATCCGGAGGCGATCGTCCTCTATCGCAACCTGCCGGATGCCTTGCCATCATCGTCGGCGCGCGATCGTGCCACGGAGCCCGCGGCGGGCTATGGCGACGAACGTGCCATGCTGGCGCTGGCCATCGACCGCACGATGCGCGAACAGGCCCCCGCCGGATGGAAGGGCGATCCCACTCGCGAGGCGCAGGTGCGTAATGCGCTGTTTCCGGTCATGGGGCGGGACCGCGAGGCGACCCGCGCCATCTTCGAGATCATCAAGCAGCAGCCGGGCTACGCATGACCGAGACCATCCGGCTGGGCGACATCGAGATCTCGGTGACGCGCAAGGCGATCAAGAACGTGCACCTTTCGGTCCATCCGCCCAGCGGGCGCGTGACGCTGGTTGCCCCCGCCGGAACGCGGCTGGAAGTGGCACGCGCCTTCGCCATCAGCAAGCTCGGCTGGATTCGGGAACAGCAGTCGCGCTTGCGTGCGCAGGCGCGCGAGGCGCCGCACCGGTTCGTCGAGCGGGAAACCCATCATCTGTGGGGCAGACGCTATCTGATGAGCATTCGCCATGAGGATGCCAGGCCATCCGTCACCCTCGACCACCGCCGCATCACCCTGACCGTCCGGCCGGGCGCCAGTGCCGCGAAGCGTGCCGAGGTAGTCCATGAATGGCACAAGTCCTTGCTGCACGCCGTTGTGCCGGCCCTCATCGGCAAGTGGGAAAGGAAGCTCGGCGTCAAGGTGACCGGGTATTTCCTGCAGCGCATGAAGACCAAATGGGGAAGCTGCAATCACCGCGCCGGCCATATTCGGCTGAATACCGAGCTGGTGAAGAAGCCGCGGGACTTGCTGGAATATGTCGTGGTGCATGAGATGGTGCACCTGCTGGAGCCCGCGCACAGCAACCGCTTCGTCGCCATTCTTTCCAGGCACTACCCAGGCTGGCGCGAAGCTCGCGCAGAACTCAACGAACTGCCTCTTTCCGCGGAAAATTGGCACGAACAGGACAGGCATCGAGGCGTCGGCGCCTGAGCGAATCGTTGGCGGGCCGAAGCCTGCCCAGCGAGGGGCTTGTGCTTTTCGGATGGCCATTTTTCGCGGCGCGCGACAAACGGATAGCAGCGCGCAGATATCGACCATCGACCTCGTCAAGCTCGCTCTTGGCTATCTCCAGCAGCCAAGCCGATTCCTGAAGAATCTCCTTCGCATGCTCATCGAGCTTCCAATGGACGACACAATCGCCAGCAGATTCTAAGATTTTCGACAGACCGGCCACTTCTCTGCGGTTATTCCGCCTATAAGCGCGGCGATATGCAGCCGCCCGGCACGCGGAGCATGCTGCCGCTCAGTTCGATACCTCATGTATCGACAGAAGCGACGTTGGGTGGGATTCAACAGCCCGGGCCATGTCTCTAATCTTGCGCCATCCCCCAACCGACAATGGCAATGGAGACAAAGATGGCCCGTATGAGAGCAGTGGATGCCGCCGCGGCGGTGATGCGCAAGGAAGGCGTGAGCACCGTGTTCGGCGTGCCCGGCGCCGCGATCAACCCGCTGTATTCGGCGATGAAGAAGAACGGCGGCTTCAAGCACATCCTCGGCCGCCACGTCGAAGGCGCCTCGCACATGGCCGAAGGCTACACCCGCGCCAATCCGGGCAACATCGGCGTGTGCATCGGCACCTCGGGCCCGGCCGGCACCGACATGATCACCGGCCTGTACTCGGCCTCCGCCGACTCGATTCCCATCCTGTGCATCACCGGCCAGGCGCCGCGCGCCCGCCTGTACAAGGAGGACTTCCAGGCGGTCGACATCGAATCGATCGCCAAGCCGGTGACCAAGTGGGCGGTGACGGTGCGCGAGCCGGCGCTGGTGCCGCGCGTGTTCCAGCAGGCTTTCCACCTGATGCGCTCCGGCCGTCCCGGCCCGGTGCTGATCGACCTGCCGTTCGACGTGCAGATGGCCGAGATCGAGTTCGACATCGATACCTACGAATCGCTCGGCGCCTACAAGCCCGCCGCCACCCGCGCTCAGGCCGAGAAGGCGATGGAGATGCTCAACACCGCCGAGCGCCCGCTGATCGTCTCCGGCGGTGGCGTGATCAATGCCAACGCTGAAGCCAGGCTGCAGGAATTCGCCGAGCTCACCGGCGTGCCGGTGATCCCGACCCTGATGGGCTGGGGCACGATCCCTGACGACCATCCGCTGATGGCCGGCATGGTGGGCCTGCAGACCTCGCACCGCTATGGCAACGCCACCATGCTGGCGTCGGACTTCGTGTTCGGCATCGGCAACCGCTGGGCCAACCGC
>JAFEEP010000234.1 GCA_018241045.1 Pseudomonadota bacterium
ACGAAGTATGTCAGCGTCGATGCCGGGGCTGGCTATCTGCCGTGGGACGATGCCAATGCGGTGACCGGGCCGGAAACCAGCGTCGACACCGCAGTCAGGTTCAAGGTGGTGCTGACCAACACCGGCAACGTCACCCTGACGGGCATTCACCTGTCAGACCTGCTGCACGACTATGCCAGCAACACCAACTCGCCGATCAACTACACGACGGTGAACGCTGGGGTCGATCTCAACAACGACGGGACGGTCGATGCCTCGTGGGCTTCGCTCGATGCCAACAACGACGGCACGCTCGACACGACCTCGCTGGCGGTGGGCGGTTCGATCACGGTGTATTACAATCTCGATTTCGTCGAAGGACAGCACACCAACACTGCGACCGTCACGACCACGCAAGGCGTCACCGACACCGATGCCGCCAACTACTATGGCCTTCACGTCAATACCGGACCGGGCGTGCGCACACCGGGCTTCTGGAACCACTGGACCAACCTGTGGGACGGCACTGCGGTGGGCGATCCCAAGCAGATGGGTCAGCCCGGTTTCCCGGGGCAGGATGTGCTCTACAAGGTCGACAGCAATGGTGACGGCGTCATCAACGGCAACGACAAGGCCGGGTTGCTGATTGGCGACTGGAACATGGACGGCAAGCAGAGCGTCGGTGAGGATGTGATCTTCATCAGTCTCGATGCCGCGCGCAGCCTGGTCGGCGCGGCCAACAAGACGGTCGGCAACGATGGCGTCCAGATCCTGGGCCGTGACCTGATCGCCTCGTGGCTTAACTTCATCGAGGGTAACGCCATCGACGCTCCGGGAACGGCCGACGACAGCCATAACCCGCAGCACTTCATCCAGGACGCGATCAACTATCTGCAGACCTATGCCGGATCGGATTCTGACAGCCCGGCAACCGACACCTTCGATGTGTTCAAGTTCGACGGGCACAAGGTGACCAAGACCAGCAGCACTTACTGGAACACGCCGCTCGGCGTAGGCGGCGACGCCCACACCGGCGGGGCGATCCACTCCGCGCTGGATACCTACAACAACACCGGAACCATTGACGGCATCATGTATGCGGGCAGCGCCGACAATGCGACTTTCCTGGCGGTGTTGAGCCAGGTGCAGATGCCATAGGTTCCGGCGCTGTTAAAGACGTTGACTGTCCGGGTACGAGGCGGGATTAAGACATCCGCCATTTGGGGAATGTAATCTTGCTCTCGTACTCGGACGTTGAAGTTCCCAAGGGCCGGATCGCGCCGTGGCTGGCTGGTCCGCTACGCAAGAATCGCGCGATCTATACCCGGGTTGCAGTGGCCGCGGCGATGATCAACGTTTTCTCGCTGATCACCTCGCTGTTCACCATGACGGTCTATGACCGGGTCGTCCCCAACAATGCGACGGATTCGCTTGTCGGGCTGACCATCGGGCTGGCCCTGATCCTGGTGTTCGACTTTGCGCTCAAGCTGCTGCGGGCCTATTTCGTCGATGTTGCCGGGGCGCGGATCGACCGCGACATCGGCAAGTCGATCTTCCAGCAGATTCTCGATATGCGGCTCGATCTTGGTCGCAGCTCGACTGGCGGACTGGCCGGGTTGGTGCGCGAGATCGAGACGCTGCGCGATTTCTTCGCCTCGGCAACGCTGACCGCCCTGGTCGACCTGCCGTTCATCTTCATCACCCTGGCGGTAATCGCGATGATCGGCGGCAACATCGTCTGGGTGCCGATCATGCTGATCCCGATCGTCATCGGCACCGCGCTGCTCTCGCAGCCGGTGATGCAGAAGCTCTCGGCCGAAACGCTGGGCGAGGCGCTGGGCAAGCAGGCGGTTCTGGTCGAGACGATCGGCAGCCTGGAAACGGTCAAGTCTGCCAACGCCGGGGCCATGCTGAGCGAGCGCTGGGATCGCGCCGTCATGGGCCACGCCGGCGTCTCGCTCCGCCAGCGCCTGATCTCGACCATCTCGATCAACATGGCCGGGACGATGCAGACCGTCGCCTATACCGGGGTGGTGATCTTCGGGGTCTATGCGATCCAGAACCACACCCTGACCATGGGCGGGCTGATCGCCTGTTCGATCCTGGCGAGCCGCGCCGTGGCGCCGCTGGCGACAATCGCGCAACTGCTGACACGGATCAATTCGGCCCGCACCGCCTATCGCCAGATCGACAAGATGATGTCGCAACCGCCCGAAGGACCGGCGGGTGCGGGGATCCAGTTGCGCAACCTGGCCGGGGCGATCGAGTTTCGCGAGGTTGATTTCCGCTATCCCGGCGCACCCGAACTGGCGCTGACCGGGGTGTCGTTCAGCATCAACCCGGGCGAGCACGTTGCGCTGATCGGGCCGATCGGCTCTGGCAAGTCGACCATCGCGCGCCTGATCATCGGTCTCTATCCGCCCAGCAGCGGGCTGGTGCTGATCGACGGAACCGACATTCGCCAGTTCACGCCGCCCTCGCTACGCGCCAAGGTCGGAGCGCTGTTTCAGGACAACGTGCTGCTGACCGGCACGATCCGTGACAACATCATGCTCGGCCGCGAGGATATCGACGAGGCGGAGATGCTGCGCGCCGCACAGGTCAGCGGCGCGCACGACTTCATCTCGCAGATCCCCAACGGCTACGACCTGCGCCTGCACGATCGCGGCGAAGGGCTGTCGGGCGGGCAGCGCCAGTCGATCGCCATGGCCCGGGCGCTGGTCGGCAAGCCGCCCATCCTCGTGCTGGACGAGCCGACGTCGTCGGTCGACACCGAAACCGAAGCCAAGCTGATGCACCGCCTGAAGGGCGAGTTCGCCGGGCGCACGCTGATCCTCATCACGCACCGGCCTTCACTGCTCAACCTTGCCGATCGCGTCATCGTGATGGCGCGCGGGCGCGTGGCGATGGAT
Source organism: Pseudomonadota bacterium (assembly GCA_018241045.1). Taxonomy (GTDB): domain Bacteria; phylum Pseudomonadota; class Alphaproteobacteria; order Sphingomonadales; family Sphingomonadaceae; genus Novosphingobium. The sequence continues at coordinate 2,892 of JAFEEP010000234.1, forward strand.
GGGCCGACCGCCGACGTGCTGCGCCAGGTGACCCGCCCGCGCACCGTCAACGCGCCGCAAATCGTGAAGGCCTGAGCCGTGTCCAATATGCTCGACTACCTCAAGGGCAACGAAGCCGACCTCGACGAGCAGGAGTTCAAGACCCGGCGTTCAGCCAATGTGCTGCTCTACATCATCGGCGGATTCTTCCTGATCTTCCTGCTCTGGGCAACTTTCACCAAGCTCGACCGCACGGTTCACGCGATGGGGCGAGTGGTGCCCAGTTCGAAGATGCAGGTCGTCTCCAACCTCGAGGGGGGGGTGATCGAGGAGATCCTGGTCAAGCAGGGCCAGCCGGTCAAACGCGGCGACGTGCTGGTGCGGCTGTCGCCGACCTTGTCGAGCGCGCAGTTCGGCAGTTCCTCAGCGTCGGTAGCGGCGTTGCGAGCCAAGATCGCCCGGCTCAACGCCGAGGTGCGCGGCGGCACGCCCGACTATCGCGGGCTGTCGAGCAGCCAGGTCGAGGTCGAACAATCGCTTCACGCGGCGCGCAGCGCGGAATTGCAGGGGCTGGTCGCCGCCGGCCAGGCCCGCGCCGTGCAGGCCGAACGCTCGGTGGGCGAAGCCGAGGCGATCCTCGCCGCCAAGCGCTCGAACCTCGATGCGGCGAGCAACGAGTTGCGGATGATCGAGCCGCTGGCGGCCAAGGAAATCGTCAGTCGGGTCGACCTGATAAAAGCGCAGAACGCGGTGACTGTGGGCCAGAACGACGTTACCGCGGCAGAGGCGGGAGTCGCCCGCGCCCGCTCCGCCGTTGCCGAGGCGCGATCCGCCGCCGCCCAGGCACGCAGCGACTGGATGGGACGCGCCGGACTTGAACTGTCGCAAGCCCAGGCCGAGCTCTCGGCCCAGCAACAGACCTTGCCCGCCCTGTCCGACAAGGTCGACCGCACCACTATCCGCGCGCCGATGACCGGCAAAGTCAACCGCGTGCTGGTTTCGACCGTGGGTGGATCGGTTTCACCCGGATCGCCGATCGCCGAGATCGTCCCCACCGGCGACAACCTGTTCATCGAGGCGATGGTGCGCCCTTCGGACATCGCCAACGTGCGAATCGGCCAGACCTCCAGCGTCGAGATCACCGCCTACAATTCAGCGATCTTCGGCAAGCTCGATGGCAAGGTGGTGTCGATCTCGCCCGACGCGCTGGTCAACGAAAAAACCGGCGAGAGCTTCTATACGGTCGAAGTCGAAACGACCGGACCATTGCTTGACGGCGATGGCAAGCGACTGACCATCGGCCCCGGGATGATCGCCAACATCAGCCTGCTGGGCGAGAAACGTTCGATCCTCTCCTATATCTTCACACCGATCACTCGTCTTGCCGAGAACGCCTTCCGCGAATAGCCACCGAGTGCTGGTTAATGGCTGCAAAACCGTGATTCCTGCTGGCATATCGCGAATATCACGTTAGGTTCCCGGTACATCGGGCAGAGAGCGGCTGAAGGCTGCTTATGCCTTCGGGCGTGTTGGAGGGATGGGAAATGGCCACTGATTGGGCAGCAGACGTCAAGAAATATGCACCGAACGCCGACGATGGCGTGATCGCCGCGATCGTCCGCTATTGCGGGATTGCGCTGCGCAAGGTCGATTCCTCGCTGGTTGCCTTCAGCGACAAGACCGAGCTGGACCGGGTGCGCAACAATTTTCTCAAGAAGAAGTTGGGGCTGACCCAGGCCGACAGCGTGCTGGACGCAGCGATCGCCAAGGTTGGCCAGACGATGAAGGCCGATCGCACCAAGAACCGTGTGACGGTCTATTACCTGCTCGCCGCCGAGTTCGACAAACTGGGGCTGTTCGCGCCCAAGGGCAAGGTTGTCGCGGCAGCCGCCCCGGCAGCGAAGGTGCCCGCGGCCAAGACCGTGAAGGCCAAGGCTCCGGCGGAAAAGGCCACGACCACCAAGACTGCTGCGACCAAGACCGCGGCAGCCAAGGCCACTGCCAAGACTACCGCAAAGGCGGCTACGCCAGCGGCAAAGGCCGCAGCCACGCCCAAGGCCAAGCCTGTCGCCAAGTCGACCAAGGCCGCTGCTGCCGTCGTGGCAGGTGCGACGGGAGCGGCCGCACTCGCCAGCGCGACCGGGGCCAAGGCGACCAAGACTGCCGCGAAGAAGCCTGCCGCAAAGACGGCGAGCACCAAGGCTGCGCCCGCGAAGGCCGCCGCGAAGCCGGTCGTCGCACCGGCGCCAGCGCCCGTCGCTGCTCCGGCACCCGCGCCTGTGCCCGCACCGGTTGCCAAGGCCGCCGAAGTTCCTGCCGCCACTTCGTCGATCGCCGCACCTGCGGCGGCGGCGGTCGCGGCAGGTGGCGCAGCGGTAGCTGCCGCCGCCTCGGCTGCAAAGGCTGCTACCCCTGCCCAACCGGCGATGACCGACGATCGCGGCAAGGAAGGTGGCCTCGGCTGGTTGTGGATCCTGCTCGGCCTCCTTCTGCTGACCTTCCTCGCCTGGTGGCTGTTCGGGCGCAAGCCGTCTGACGACACCGCTGCGAGCGCGACGCCGACCGAAGCCCTCGCCAGCGGCGATGCCGCGACAACGGGTGACGCTGGCGCAACCGACCTTGCCTCCGCGCCCGCCGAAGGGACCGTGACCATCCCGACCGGGGCCGGCGTCACCGCCGAAACCCGCGATGGCAAGCCGGTGGTCAAGGTCTATTTCGACAGCGGCAAGACCGATGTTGCGGCGGCATTCGCCGATACGGCGGGCGGACTCAAGGCCTGGCTCGACGGGCATCCGGGCTCTACCCTGGCGGTGTCGGGCTACAACGATCCGTCGGGCAACGCCGCGAAGAATGCCGAGCTTTCCAAGCACCGTGCCCAGGCCGTCGCTGCCGAC
>JAFEEP010000235.1 GCA_018241045.1 Pseudomonadota bacterium
CGGCTGTCCACCAGCCGACGCGGCTTCGCTCCACCTGGAACCAGTTCCCCCTGTCTGGCGTGCGCGCGGTGCGGGCATGGCCGACCGAGGCGACCTGGCGTATGAGATGGTGGCGCGCCACGCCGAGTTGCCTGGCCACGCACGAGGCACGGCCGGTGGCATCAACGACGAAGCGGGCGTCAACTGACCACAGACCACCTTCGTGTGTGCCTAACAGCGTGATGTGCTTAGAGGCAGATAGGACCTCCCTGACGCGGTGCCCGTGCGCCACGCGCGCGCCCGCAACCTTCGCGGCTTCCAGCAGACGCCGGTCGAGAGCGGCGCGATCGACAAGGAAGGCCTGCGCCGGTTCGAACCGTTCGAGATAAATGGCCGGTGTCGACCAGCGCGATTCAATCCCGCTGCACACCCTCGCGACGTCCGGGGCCAAGAGCATATCCGGCGGCAGCCAGCCACCGATCGCACGCACGCACTGCGGTGACAGGACCTCCGTCGTGCGTTGCCGGCCTACCGCGCCGTCCTCCAACATGAGAACGTCGAAGCCGCGATTTGCGAGAAACGCTGCAATGGTCGATCCAGCTGGCCCGCTGCCCACTACGGCCACGTCGATACCGTGTCTCAAGATTAAATCTCGTCGCGGCGGAGGTGCCGCCGCGGTGGCACGTGACTGCGCAGTGCTGCGATCGCTGCGCCAGCTGCGGTGGCGTCTACGGCGTCCAGCGACTCGATCGCGGCGGCGAGGTCCACCTTGGTGTTGGATCCCGTCACTTCGTCGGGGCGGCCCGACTCGATCCAGGCCGGCGTCGCGACGCCCCTGGCCTTTGCCTCCTCTGTGGGCTCGCGCCGTTCCAGGATGCCGAGCTCCCACCAGTGTCCGATCATCCGGTTGATCTTGCCAAGGTAGTCGCCTTTGAGGTCGCGCAGCCAGTCTTCGCGCCACGAGAAGTGCTTCATGGCCTGGGCTGTGGAGATGTCGCCTGCTGTCACTCGTTCCCAGGCCTGGACGCTCAAGACGCGGTTGGGTACGCGCGCGCCCCAAAAGCTCGGGAACGACAGGTAGGTGCTAGGCTCGTACTCGAAATCCGAGAGGCATGAAGCCTCGTCCGTCTGCCAAGGGATGCCCAACCAGCGTGTCAGCGAGCCAGCCGCCGCGCCGTCGTGAGGTCCGCCGCTCGCGAGCGCGGCTTCGCGGGTGAGCGTGGGCCCGTAGTCCTGCCGGGCCGTTCCGGCCAGGACCGCGAGTCGATAAGGCTCCTTCCACATTGATCGTAGGCGCATGCACCATGTGAGCTCGATGCCGGGATGGAAGGGGCCGCCTAGGCATTCGAAGAGACCCACCTTGTCGAGCGCTTCGGCTTGCTTGCGTGAGGAGAGACTGGCGAAGCGGGGAAGGAGAGGCTCGCCGCGCCAATCGTCGTCAAATTCACCGGCCTGCCATTGCTGAAGCCGCGTGAACATCAATGCCGTGACGCAAAGCCTCGTTCCGGGGACCTCTGCGTAGTCGTCGTAATAGTCGCCGTAATGCGCGAGCAGTGCCGCCTCGCGCGCGGTCGTCGAAGCGGGAGAGCGAAAGAGACTGAAGACCGCACTGCGGAATGCGGCATTCGCTGGGCCGTGGTCGCGCAGCCGTGCGATGACCTTCTCGTCGTGCGCGTCGAGTGGTGATCCAAGCCCTGAGAGCACGTACAGGCCGTGATTGGTCCACTGCAGGTCAGTGATCCGCTGGAACAGCGGCCAGATGTGCGCGGAGAAACTGCAGCGCCCGGATGGCTGCCCGGCCACGAACAAGTCGTCGATGACGTCGAGCAGCGTGACGGCGCCGAACAGGCCGGGCGCATAGTTGGGCGGACACACGACCACGTATCCGGGCTGCGCCTCGACCGCGAAGCCGCTCGGAAAGCGGACAGTCGCATGCACGGGGCCATCGCTCACGTCGTCGTGCCAGCCGTCGTTGTTTGCGAAGGTCGTCGCGCGCTCGTCCGGATTCAGCGGTGCGGACGTGCCATGCCCGCCGAGGAACACGAGGCGGCCGACGGAGTCGGTCCGGATTTCGCCAAGGTAAACAGGCTTGCCGAAGAACTGTCCGGAGTCGAAGCTGATGGGGCCCGCATCGCGGCCGGATATGGAACGCAGGCCGGGTGTGACATCGAGCCGCGCGCGTTCGGATCCCTGGATGGACGCGTTACGGCGAGCGGGGATCTTCGCGTAGGGCTCCGGCAGGTCCATCGCGTTCTCGAACCGGTACCAACCGGCCTTGAGATTCGCGACTTCTACTCGCCATTCGATCGCCACGCCGTCGTCCGCCGTAATCTCCTTCATGGTCCCGTCGGTCAGTTCGACATATATGCGGAACCTCACCGCCTGCCTCCGGATGCGACCCTGTTGATCCCGGAAAGAGCCGTCATCAGGCATCGGCGGGACGCCTGGGACTTCTGCGGCGAAAAACCACTCGCCATCCCCCCGTGCGTTGCCCACTCGCGCGATCCCAATCCCCGGATGGACCCGAATCGCTTTGATCATATCGAGATCGATCATTGGTGAGAGCCTCCCCAGTACCAGCAAATCATGTGACGACGTGCTATAAACATAGACAATGCTGACACTGTTATCAAAGCGGACGAGAAACCTCCGCTCGCTCTTTGTCACTGCGGGCGGTTGCGGCCTCAATGGCCACGAGGGTCAGGAAGCAATGGGAGGACCGTCAGGATGGCAATTTATTCGGCACCTGCAGGGATCGATGACGCCGCACGGCGGCCGGAGGCTGCGGAGGCCATCCGCGCGGGTTGGGACGCAAAGGTTCGCGCATTCATTGCTGAAGCGCGCAAAAGTGACTTGTTCTTTGACCAACTCGCCGACCTGAGTGGGGTAGCCGACCCGCCCGCCGTAGGAGTTCCCTGGAACGGGTTTCCACAGCTACTCATGAACTGGTTCGCAGCGCAGCCGGGCGACGCTGAGTTGTCGGCAAACAAGTGGGCCGAAAGAACGATCACGACTAGCCGCCTATTCGAGTACTACCGGAAGGCGGCCGATGGAAGCTTCGAGCCGATCCCCGTCACATACAGGCGGCAGGACGAATACTGCGAGTGGCACGTGGACCGAACGCCACAAGGCAAGGCGGTGCGCATGTGCTTCACCTGCGAGCCTCCGGAGTATTGGGAGTTCCTAGCCTCCAACGGTGAGGCCGGCCGCGGCCTAGTCCTTGAGCTTTACCAAGAACTTCTGAAGAGGCCGCTCCAGTGGGAGGACATCTCGTGGCCCCATGACGTGTACGAGAACAGCGAAGCTGGCCTCGTGCTCGCTTATCGAAAGGGGGACTACAACCCGCGCAACGAGTGGAACACGTCGAAGGGTGCCGTACACCTTACCCACTGGGCGAACTCGCTGGCCGCGGAAGTGCAGCTAGCCGCCGACGGGACTTTCTACTGGCCACAGCCGCCGGGCTCGGTGGACCCTCAGCGACTGATCTGCTGCGCCGGCTACGGCGGGGTCAATCGCTCGAGCGACCCGAAAATCGGCGCGGGCGTGTATGGCTTCGCGCGGCAGGGGCTTTCAGTCGCACTCGCCGATCCGATTGGCCTCTACATGTCGCCACCCAATCTCGATGTACGCAACCCGCACGGAGAACCGCTTGCCGAAGCACTGAATGTGGTGCGCGCGAGCGCCGACGGCACGAGGATCCTGCGCATCGAGGTGAGCGTTCCCGACGGTGCCGGTTTTACACTCGAGGACTGTACGCTCAACGGCGAGAGCCTGCGGTATGGCGGACAGATCGCGCGCCGCGTCACGATGAAGCTCTTCGCGGTGGCCAAGAAGATTCCCGGCAAGAACCCTACCCCCATCGACAGGTGCCGATACACGTGTTGCCCGTTCCCGGGGAATCCGCAGTTCACGGGCATCTTCCGCAGCGATGGCATGGCCTGCGCGGACCGTCCGGACGCGCAGTGGGCCAATATCCTCCGCGACGTGGGAGACATCGGGGCCGATGCGGGCGGTCCCGGCGCCTTCGATGCCGATCCGGCTCCCACCGGGCGAGCCGCGCGAGGCAAGCGGATCGCCGGCCGCTCCATCGTAGATTGGTGACACGATGGCGGTCGTGCCAGAGCCGGTATTCGACGTTCACCAGATCCAGGGCAACATCCTTCGCGGGTTCGATACCGCGAGCCTAGCCCTGGTTGGTGTTCGTTTCGGCCCCGTGGATGCCGCGAGGCGATGGCTGGCCGGCGTCCTTCCGCGCGTCAGCAGCCTAGCGGCGGTGCACGCATCCCGCTTGGCACGATCGGCCGGCGCGGACACCACCGGAGAGATCCTCCTAAACATCGCATTCTCAGCGAGAGCGCTCGAGAACCTCGGGCTCGATGTCGCGCGCACCGATCCGCTGTTCCGGCAGCCGATGGGGGCGGTGGCCGGATCGCTCTTCGATCCGCTTGATGCGAAGGGCCAGCCGCTGGACTATGTCGTCGGCGCCACATGGGACACCACGCCGGACACGCTGCTACTACTGGGGGCCTCTTCGGCGGATGCGGCCGATGGTGCCGCGCGCGAGCTGATTGCCGCCGCCGAAGACGCCGGCTGCACGGTGGTGTATCGGGAAACTGGCGGAATGTTGCCCAAGGAGATCGAGCACTTCGGTTTCCGGGACGGCATCTCGCAGGTCGGACCCAGGGGGCGGCTCTCGGATGCCGAGGACGATTTCCTAACGCCGCGCCTCATCGCTCCCGGCGATCCATACTTCGATCTGTTCGGCAAGCCAGGCCAGCCGCTGGTGTGGCCCGGGCAATTCGTGTTCGGCTATCCGAGCCAGTTGCTGGATCCGCTGTCGCCCGGTCCGTCCGCCGACGGTGGCCAGCAGTGGATGCGCAACGGTTCCTTCTTGGTCCTTCGGCGGCTCCGGCAGGATGTCGCTGCGTTTCGCGCGCAGATGAAGGCCACGGGCGATGCTCTGGGCGCTCAGCTGGGCAGGACCGTCACGGAGGACGAGGGGGCGGCGATGATCGTGGGACGATGGAAGGACGGCACGCCGGTGCTCCTTTCCCCGGACGGTCCCGACGCAGATCTAGCCGGCGACGAGATGCGGGTCAACAACTTCGCCTACGCGCAAGGCACTCCCGATCTCGTCGTAGCTGGCAGCGACGGGACGAGGTGTCTGGCGGCCACTGCCGACGACGCTATGGGACAGCGCTGCCCTCACTTCAGCCACGTGCGAAAAGTCAATCCGAGGGACCTGGTGACGGACCAGGGTGCCCCGGGAAACACACTGAGGCTGCAGATGCTGAGGCGGGGCATTCCCTTCGGACCCCTCTTCTCCGAGGACACGAAAGAGGTGGAGCGAGGCCTCCTCTTCATGGCCTACCTCACTTCCC
>JAFEEP010000236.1 GCA_018241045.1 Pseudomonadota bacterium
CTCGACGCCGTCGAAGCCGTGCTCACCACCGGCATCGCGTCTCTCGAAGCCAACCCACCCCGAACCCAGTCAATGACCGGGTTCAAGTGGATAACTTCTATATCATTGAACGCGACTTAGTATGATTCGTTCCATGCTCGCCGTCCTCAAGCGGCTCACGCGGGGCCGCCGCGCGGCTGCGCACGACACGTCGGCCCGGCGGCGGGTCTGGCGCATCACCGACAGCAAGCCCGAGGGCGAGTGGGTCGAGGTGGATTCGCGCCCGGCGCCCGCGAGCGAGATCGACGAGCGCACCACCCTGCCGATGGACAGCTGGGCCACCTCGTCGATGGACCTGCGCGAGGGCATGCACATCGTCGAGCTCGACGATCCGCCCTCCGGGCCGACAATCGCGCCATGAAATACCTGCACACCATGGTGCGCGTGAGCGACCCCGAGGCCTCGCTGCGCTTCTACTGCGACGCGCTCGGCCTCGAACTCGTGCGCAAGAACGAGGTGGCGGCCGGCCGCTTCACGCTCTACTTCCTCGCCGCGCCCGGCCAGCATGAGGCGCAGGTCGAGCTGACCCACAACTGGGATCCCGAGGCCTACACCGGCGGGCGCAACTTCGGCCACCTCGCCTACGAGGTGGAGGACATCTACGCCGCCTGCGAACGCCTGCAGCGCCACGGCGTGACCATCAACCGCCCGCCGCGCGACGGCCGCATGGCCTTCGTGCGCTCGCCCGACGGCATCTCCATCGAGCTGCTGCAGGCCGGCGCGCCGCTCGCGCCGGCCGAGCCCTGGGGCTCGATGGCCAACACCGGGAGCTGGTAGCCGCTCCCGGCTGGCCTGCACGTCAGCCGACGAACTTCGTCAGCTCCAGCATGTCGAGGCTGGCACCCAGGCCCAGCTTCTCCACCGACGGGTTCCAGCGCGGCATCTGGAACAGGTAGGAGTAATGGTCGTTCCAGGCCAGGCCGACGAGCGTCTCGGCGACGATGCGGCTGCCGACCTCGCCGAGGTGGTGGCCGTGGTTCATGATCTCGGCCTCCTTGAGGATGTAGTACCACAGCGGCGCGACGCCCGAGAGCCACTTGCGGTTCTGCGGCTTGTCGTAGAAGGCCTTGCCCTCGGGCCAGGGCACGAGTGACTCCTGCTCGTTGCGCACCGCCCAGAGCTGCTCGTCGCTGAGCACCACTTGCGCGCCCATCATGCGCGCCACGTTCTGCCCCGAGGGCAGGCCCATGCTCACGCCGCGCTGCAGGTTGCGGAAGGCCAGCGAGGCGAAGGGCGAAGGCGCATTGGCGAACTCGGGTAGCGCGCCGAGCGGATCGACCAGGAAGGCGTCCATGCGATAGCTCGGCTGCGGGATCTGCTTCTGCCCGTCGGGGTGCGTGCCCGGCGTGCCGAAGAAGAAGGCCCAGTCGATGCCCCAGGCGTCGGGCAGCGCCTCGCCGAAGCCGTTCATCGCGTCGGTGGTGGCGGCCGACTGACGCACGAAGATCGGGATGCGGCCGAACTTCTTGCCGTTGAAGCTGGCCGTGCTGCGCGCGACATCGTTGAGCGCATAACTCGGCCGCACCATCGAGTGCCCGAAGCGGTAGGCCGCCACCGAGAACTCCACCGGGATGTAGGCGTCGCCGCCGTGCGGCCGGTAGAACTGCAGGCGCGGCTCGCGCTGGCCGGCCGCCGGCATCACCTGGGCGACGATGGCCGGGTCGCAGACCTTGGGCAGGAAGTCGTTCAGCACCACCCACTGGTAGCACCAGCGCACGATGCGCTGCGCCTCGTTGAAGTGCGCGTCCTGCTGGTTGGGGCCGAACTTCGAGGCGATCTGGTCGTAGACGCGGTTGTGGAACTTGAGGAACAGCGCCTGGATCTGCCCGACGATCTTGTTCTCGTCGTTGCGCTTGTCGCCGATGAGCGCCGTGCCGTCGGCCGTGCGCTGCAGGTCGGGCCGGTCCATGCCGGCGATGCCGCGGTTCGCCCCGAGGATGAACTTGCCGCGCCCCGAAGCGCGGTCGTACAGGTAGGGCTGGTCGGCCGGTCCGCGGCCGTAGAGGCAATCGAGGTCGAGGCGCGGGGTGCGGAAGTCTTCCAGCGCGTCCGGGTCGTTCAGCCGCTGCAGCGACGAGGCCGGATCGAAGGTGATGTCGTGGTCGACGAACTGGCCGAAGTAGGTGTAGCCGGCGGCCACGCGCACGTTCTCGTCGGCCGGTTCGGAGCGCTCGATCGGCGCGTCCGGCGCGTCGTTCGGAAACTTGTGGCTGGCCACGTTGTCCTCGAACTCGCTGGTCACCATCAGCCCGGCCAGGCCGGTGAGCATGGCGCGCGCGCCGGCCTCCTCGGACGGCCCCTCCGGGGCGATCGCCGGCTCCAGCCAGCGGAACATGCGGCCGAACTTCGCGGTTTGAACGCTCGACTGCGACGTGCTCTCGAGGCCGCGCAGCGGCCTGGATCCATGACCTGCCATGAAACACCTCCTGGGATGCAGGTTGCCGAATTCGCGCCGGGCAACGGCGCGAGGCGGGTGCTCACTGTGGGCGCATGAATACCGTTACAGCATCCTTCGGGGAGGGGAAGGTATCCCCCTAGAAGCTCGCCTTGGCTTCGCCACTACGATCGCGCCGCTCGGGCGATCGAGCCATCTCGTCAGAGGCCTGTCTGCCCCGGCAGGCTTCTCGAACCGCAAGGTTCATTGCGACCGTACCGGCATGTTGAGGTGCGGTCCGCGCGGTCTTCGGCACGCAAGTGCCGCGGAAACCTCGTCCCGCCGAGAGCCGGGCCGCGGAGCAGTCTGGATGGAAGAGGAGCCGTGTGCCATCGACGTTCACGCCGTGTCACCAAGGCTGACGAGAGGCTCCGCACGTCGCGGAGCTGCTTTGGTGAAGGAGGTCATCATGACCCGAAAGCGGCAGCGCCCGGGCCGTCGAAAGGCGTCGAAGGTCAGCTTGTGGAGGCGGACGGTCCGCCTCGGCAAGGCATTCGCAGGCATCGTCGGGTTCGTCAAGGCCCTGGCGGATCTGTGGCGTGCCGTGACCGGAGACGGCTCCTGGCCCTTCTCGCAGCGCGCCGTTGCCACTTGATGGCGCCCATGCAACGGGTCCCGGAAGATGGTGTCCGATGACGGACCACCCGATCCATCACAGCCCGCTGCACGGCCTCCGCTCCAGCGAGCGCTTGGCGCGTCGCGATGTTCTCGGCTTGTCGCTGGAGCGCCTGTCGGCGCTGGCCGGTGATGCCAGCTCCTACCGAGCTTTCATTCGCGTCACCTCGGGCAAGAAGCGGGCGGTGACCGAGCCGCTGGGCGATCTGCTAGCGGTGCATGATCGCCTTTACGACCTGCTCGATCGGATCGAGAAGCCCGACTACCTGCATTCAGGTGTCAGGGGCCGCTCGCACGTGACAAACGCGGGCGCCCACCTGGGCGACAAGGCGACGGTGAAGCTCGACATCAGGCAGTTCTACTCGTCCATCGACGTACCGCGCGTGTCCCGCTTCTTTGGCCGCCAGATGGCCTGTTCCGCGCCCGTGACCGATCTGCTGACGCGGCTTTGTACCTTCCGTGGCCACGTGCCGATCGGCAGCCGGATGAGCCAACATCTGGCCTACTTCGCCGCCAGACCCATGCTCGAGGACTTGCGTCGCCTGTCGGAGCGTCAAGGCGTCGTTTTCACCTGCTACGTCGACGACCTGAGCTTCTCGGGCACAGCGGCCACGCCCTCTTTCCTGTGGCAAGTGAAGCGCTTGGTGCATCACCATCGCTTCGGTTACCACAACGGCTGCTGCTACCGGGCGGGAGAGTCCAGGATCATCACCGGCGTCGTCGTGACGGGTGAGAAACTGGCAGTGCTACGAGAGCAGGCCGAGCGGATCCGGCAGGACGTTCGCGACATGGACAAACTCACCGTCGACGATCAGCGTCGCGCGCTGCAACGGATGATCGGGCGAACGGCCGCCGCCGCCAGCATCGACCTGGAATACCGCAAAGTCATGAAGCAGTTGGTGGCAAGGCGTGCCCGGCTGAAGTCGGCCCCGCCCTCGCCATGCATGGTTCGCCCCTTTGATGAAGTGTAATGTATTTTGGTCAGAATTTGCTTTTCTGACTATAATGCATTACAAATGCCAGCCGCCTCAGAGCTCTCCTCGGTCATCGACCGCCAGCTTCTCCTGCAACTGGGAGCGAGGCTCAAGCGCGCCCGGGTCAAACAAGGTCTGACCACGACCGCGATGGCCGAGCGAGCGGGCATCTCCCGCATGACGCTCAGCGCGATCGAGGCCGGTGAGCCCACGCCGACCATGGGCAGCTACCTGCGTGTGATGAGCGTCCTTCAGGTGTCCAAAGACCTGGTGCTCCTGGCAAGCGAAACACTCGCGCCCCCTGTCGCCGAGCAAGGCGAGAACGCTTCCGGCGACTTGGTGGTCTCGGCAAGCAACGCCAAACACGAACTACAGGACCTGCAAAGCCTGATGCTGCACGAGGAGGCTGTACGGCTCATGCAGAAGAAGCCTGAACTCGTTCAGCAGGCTTTGGATACCCTGGACCGCTGGCGCCAGTCAGGCGATTCGCACTCGCGGTTCCTGTGGGATGAGTGGTCGGTCATCCTGCACCGTAGAGCCTGGCGCAGGGCGCTCTCACACACCAAGCGCTCCAAGGAGCTTCGCCAAGCATCGCCCCTGACCACGATACTGCCGCCAGAAACCCGTCAGCGCATTCTCGACGAGGTCCGTCGACTGAAGAGCGGCGTCCCGTTGGGCTCGCTACCTGCGATGAAGCAGCGCCCCGCGAAAGGCTCTCCGAATGGAACGTGAGGAGCTCGAGCACTTGATTCGTGCGGCGGCCGAGGTCACGCAGGAGTACGAGTTCATCATCATCGGCAGCCAGTCCATTCTCGGACCCATCCCCAACCCGCCGGCAGAGCTGAAGCTGTCGATGGAGGCCGACATGTACCCCTCCAATGCTCCGGAGAAGGCCGACCTCATCGACGGGGCGCTGGGCGAGGGGTCACCCTTTCACGACACGTACAAGTACTACGCGCAGGGTGTGGGCCCTGAAACGCCGACGCTTCCCCAAGGGTGGCGGGGTCGGCTGCATCGCGTGCAGACGCCGAACACCGACCTCAAGGTCGGCCTTTGCCTGGATGTGTCGGACCTGTTCATGGCCAAGGCCGCGGCCAATCGAGACAAGGACCGGGAGTTCAACATGGACTTGCTGCGCCACGGCTTCGTGAAGCTGGAGCAGGCGATAGAGATGGTGGCTCTCATGCCTGTGGACGACAAGGCAAAGCGCGACCTGCGTGCCCGCATTCGACGCTGGGCCAGGATGCTCAAGGAGCGCGGCCACGATCTGCCTGCCGGCTGACGCGCAGGCCATCCAACCGCCTGCCGACCGCTACACGTCGATATTCGCCGCCCTCAGCGCATTCGTCTCGATGAAGTCGCGGCGCGGCTCCACCTCGTCGCCCATCAGCATGGTGAACACGCGGTCGGCCTCGATGGCGTCGTCGATCTGCACCTTGAGCAGGCGGCGCACCTGCGGGTCCATGGTGGTCTCCCACAGCTGCTCGGGGTTCATCTCGCCCAGGCCCTTGTAGCGCTGGCGGCCCACCGCGTTCTCGGCCTGCTGCATCAGCCAGGCCATGGCCTGGCGGAAGTCGCCCACCTTGGCATCCTTGAGCTTCTCGCCTTCGCCGCGGCTCACCGTGGCGTCGCTGCCGACCAGGCCCTTGAAGGTCTTGCCGGCGGTGGAGAGCGCTTCGTAGTCGGCGCCGTGCACGAAGTCGGCGGTGATCACGCTGCTCTTCACGTTGCCGTGGTGCATGCGGCTGATGCGCAGGTGGTGCTTGTCGCTGCGTGCGTCGAACTCGGCCACCACCTCGGCGGCGTTGAGCGCCGCGGCGAGCGCGGCGGCCGCTGCTTCGGCGGCTTCCAGCGTGTCGAGGTTGAGCTCCAGGCCGTTGGCCATGGCGCGCAGCGCTTCCACGTCCATCCAGTTCGACAGACGCTCCACCACGTTGTTGGCCAGCACGTATTGGCGCGCCAGCGTCTCCAGCGCCTCGCCTTGCAGCACGGTGGCGCCGGGCAGGCCCGGGTCGAGCTTCGCGTCCTTCAGCGCCACGCGCAGCAGGTAGGCGTCGAGCTCGTGGCCGTCCTTGAGGTACTGCTCGTCCTTGCCGAGCTTGACCTTGTACAGCGGCGGCTGCGCAATGTAGATGTGGCCGCGCTCCACCAGCACCGGCATCTGCCGGTAGAAGAAGGTCAGCAGCAGCGTGCGGATGTGGGCGCCGTCCACGTCCGCGTCGGTCATGATGATGATGCGGTGGTAGCGCAGCTTGTCGGCGTTGAAGTCCTCGCTGCCGATGCCGGTGCCGAGCGCGGTGATCAGCGTGAGGATGGCGTCGCTGGACAGCAGCTTCTCGTAGCGCGCCTTCTCGACGTTGAGAATCTTGCCGCGCAGCGGCAGGATCGCCTGGAACTTGCGGTCGCGGCCCTGCTTGGCCGAGCCGCCCGCCGAGTCGCCCTCGACGATGTAGATCTCGCACAGCGCCGGGTCCTTCTCCTGGCAGTCGGCCAGCTTGCCGGGCAGGCCCATGCCGTCGAGCACACCCTTGCGGCGCGTCATCTCGCGCGCCTTGCGCGCCGCCTCTCGGGCGCGCGCGGCCTCGACGATCTTGCCGCAGATGATCTTGGCGTCGTTGGGGTTCTCGAGCAGGTAGTCGGTGAGCGCCTTGCTGACCACGTCTTCCACCGGCCCGCGCACTTCGCTGGAGACCAGCTTGTCCTTGGTCTGGCTGCTGAACTTGGGCTCGGGCACCTTCACGCTCAGCACGCAGCACAGGCCTTCGCGCATGTCGTCGCCGCTGACCTCGACCTTGGCCTTCTTGGCCAGCTCGTTGTCCTCGATGTACTTGTTGATGACGCGCGTCATCGCCGCGCGCAGGCCGGTCAGGTGGGTGCCGCCATCGCGCTGCGGGATGTTGTTCGTGAAGCACAGCACCGACTCGCTGTAGCCGTCGTTCCACTGCATCGCCACCTCGCTGGTGATGGTGGTGCCCTGGTCGCTGTTCTTCTCGCCGGTGGCGTGGAAGACGTTGCCGTGCAGCACCTTCTTGCCGGTGTTGATGAAGTCGACGAAGCCCTTCACGCCGCCGGCGAAGGCGAAGTTATCTTCCTTGTTGTTGCGCTCGTCGACGAGGCGGATCTTCACGCCGTTGTTCAGGAAGCTCAGCTCGCGCAGGCGCTTGCTGAGAATCTCGTAGTGAAAATCGACGTTGCTGAAGATCTCCTCGTCGGGCAGGAAGTGCACCTCGGTGCCGCGCTTCTCGGTGTCGCCGGTGATCTTCATCGGGCTGACCTCGAAGCCCTCGCGCGTCTCGAGCACGCGATCCTGCGGCACGCCCTTGCGGAACTCGATGAAGTGCACCTTGCCTTCGCGGCGCACCGTCAGGCGCAGCCACTTCGACAAGGCGTTCACGCAGCTCACGCCCACGCCGTGCAGGCCGCCCGAGACCTTGTAGCTGTTCTGGTTGAACTTGCCGCCGGCGTGCAGTTCGGTCAGGGCGATTTCGGCGGCCGAGCGCTTGGGCTCGTGCTTGTCGTCCATCTTCACGCCGGTGGGAA
>JAFEEP010000237.1 GCA_018241045.1 Pseudomonadota bacterium
CTTCCGCGTACTTGTTCGTGAAGTGCGAGCCCATCGCCTCCATCACGGCGGCGGACGCGTAGTTCTCAGACGCGATCAATTCCAGATGGTGCTTCTGACGGCTGATCTCGGCATCCAAGGGGGCCATCACGGCCGGATCAGCGATGCGCAGGCGTTCGTACATGGCGGCCTCGAAACGGCCATTCTCGCACGGCGGCAGGGTGCGATCATGAAGGCTTCTCATGCTCTGCCGCCGCCTCCTACTTGGGATGAGCCTCCTCGCGCTGGCGGCGGGCGCGCCTGCGCGCGCGTGGCGACCTTCGTCACCCGGGGACGCGGTCCACGGCCTGCTCCCGGCGTTGAGGGTCTTTACCGGCAAGGAGGGTCTCCCCGAAAACGCCGCCATGGGCCTGGCCTTGGCGCAGGGGCGCCTTTGGGTGGCGACTCAGGATGGCGCCGCCGCGTACGACGGCCGCGGATGGCGGACGGAGAATGTGCCCGATCGCGCGCGGTCGAATTTCCTTCGTTGCGTGACAGCCGCACCCGATGGCGCGATCTGGTTCGGCCGACAGGATGGGGGCGTGGCCCGTTGGCAGGATGGGAACTGGACCAGCTTCGCGGACCAGATGCCGACCGGGGCCCAAATGGTGAATGCCCTTCTCTGGGACGAGGGCGCACTTTGGGCCGCGACCGACCAAGGGGGCGTGGGACGGTTGAAGGACGGTCGTTGGACCTGGATCGGATCCGCGCAGGGGCTCCCCTCCGATCAGACCCGCGCGCTCGCCATCGTGGACGGCGCGGTGTGGGTCGGGACGCGCGCGGGACTGGCGCGCATCGAGCACGGGCGCGTCGTGGGCGTCGAGCTTCCGGGCCAAGGCGTCACCGCCGTGCTTCCCACGCCTGAAGGCCTGACCGCCGCCACGCGAGATGGGAAGGTGTGGCGCAAGCGGGCGGACGGGTGGGTCGCGCTTCCGATGCCGCCGACCGTAACGGGTGCGGGGATCAACACCCTGGCCCGGACGGAAGACGCGACAGGCAAGGCCACACTCTGGGTCGGCAGCGGGGCGAAGGGCTTGGCCGGGTGGGATGGCCAAGGCTGGACCTACTTCCACCTGGGCCACGGCCTTCCCAGTGACACGATCTGGAGCCTTCTTCCCGTGGGCCAACCCGCTCGCGCCCTCTGGATCGGGACCGATGCGGGGCTCGTGCGCATGGGCTTCGGCGGTTGGAGTCAGGCGGGGGTGGAGATGGGGCTCCAGGATCCTTCGGTGTACTCGATCTGCGTCCCGACCGCGCCGGGCCTCGCCGGGACCGCTTGGTTCGGAACGCGGACGCGGATCTACCGGTTCGACCAGGGCGAAGCCCGGCCCGTGCGCCTGCCCAAAGGCGATGGAAGCTTTGCCCTCACGGAATGGCGAGGCGCCCTCTACCTGAAGCCCTTTGGTGGTCCACTCTATGCCACTCGCGATGGCGTTCGCTTCACAGAGGTTCGTCCCTCGCTGCCCGTCAACAACCTCCGGCGCCTTCAGGGCATGACCGATGACGCGGGCCTGGATCATCTCTGGGCCGTGTCGGGAACCTCAGGGCTGTGGCGCGAAGACGCGGATCACTGGACCAAGATCGAAGGCCTCCCCACGGATCACCTGCACACCGCGCTGCGGACCTCCGATGGCGCGCTATGGGTGGGCACCGAGCGCGCGGGCCTCGTGCGCCTAGCGAAGGGCCAGGCGCGCGTCTTCGGGTTGAAGGAGGGCCTCCCAAGCCTCACCGTGATGTGCCTTCAAGAGGCGCAGCGTGATGGGAAGCCCTGGCTCTTCGCGGGAACCGAAGGCGGCGGTCTCCTCATGGCGCCCCTATCCTCCCAACCAAAGTGGGAGGTGCTGTCGTCCACTTCGTCACCCGCCCTTCCCAACGACACCATCTACCAGCTTCGCGCGGATCGTGCGAATCGGCTCTACGCGTTCACCAACCAGGGCGTGGCGCGGGTGACTTTTGAAAGAGGCTCCGTCCGCGTGGAAAGCTTCGGCTCCGAGGATGGGCTGCCCAGTCCCGAGTTCAACGGCGGCGCCTCCGCCGTGGACGCGGAAGGGCGCATCTGGGGCGGCAGCACGGCGGGCGCGGTCGTCTTTGATCCGCGCCAAGAGCGGATTCCCGTCGCGCTCCCAGCGGTGAAGTTGGATGCGGTCTCCGTGAACGGCGTGCTGCGGAAGCCGGAAGGTGGCCTTCGCCTGGGCTGGCGGGACCGGGCCCTGCGTTTCCAATTCCGCCTGCCGGTGTTGTTCAAAGCGGATCAGATTCGCTACCAGACCCAGCTCGTCGGTTTGGAAGAGCAGCCATCGCCGTGGACCGCGGAGCCCTTTCGGGAATTCCCAGGATTGGCCCCAGGCGCGTACACCTTCCGCCTCGTCGCGCGCGCGCCCGATGGCCGCGCGACGCCCCCGCTGGAGCTCGCCTTCACCCTTCCCCCGCCGCCCTGGGCTTCGCCCTGGGCCTATGCGCTCTACGCGGTTCTAGCCGTCGCCATCATCCTGATCCTCGTCCGCCTGCGCCTCGCCGCGCTGCGCCGCCGCACCGAAGAGTTGGAAGGCCTCGTCGCCGCGCGCACTTCCGAAGTGGAAGGTCAGAAGGCGCACATCGAAGAGCAGAACCGGCGCATCGCGGGCCTCGTGGAACGCGCGGGCCTCGCCCAGCAAGACCTAATGGCCTGGGCCAAAGAGATCGGTAGGGAAGTGGCCCAAGCTCTCAGCGCGGAGGAAGTGGGCCTCTTCATGGTCCAGGAAGAAGGCCTTCGCGCCTTGGGTGAAAGCGGCGTCCACGCGCCGACGCTGGAAGTGCTCCAAGCGGTGCCGGCCTTTGGGCAAGAGCGGCGGGGGCGCGAGGAGCCCGTGGCGGAAGAGCGCCGCCGCGGCCAGGTCGTCCCGGTGCGCGGCAGCGGCGGCGAGCTGCTCGGCGGCGTCGTCGTGAAGGGCGCACCGCCCATGGGTCCGTTGGAACATCAGATGGTCGCGGCCTTCGCCGCGCAGATGGGCGCGGTGCTGGAGCTTCACCGCACCCGCAAGAACCTCCAGGCGGCCCGCGCCCGACAGGCGGAGGCCAAGGCGAGCCTTCAGGCCAAGGGCATCGAGCTCATGCACCTCTGCCCCATCTGTCGCCGCTGCTACCCCGACGCCATCACGCACTGCCCGGAGGACGGCGCCGCGTTGGAAATGCCCCGCCTCCTGCCAATCCTCATCGAAGGTCGCTACCGCCTGGACCGGCTGCTGGGCGAGGGCGGCATGGGCCTCGTCTTTGGCGCCACCGACGAGCGTCTGGGGCGGGAAGTGGCGATCAAACTCCTCAAGCCCGAACTCTACGCGGCGTCCGCCGTGCAGGCCCGCTTCCAGCAGGAGGCGCGCAGCCTCGCCACCTTGGCGCACCCCGGCATCATCGCCATCTTCGA
>JAFEEP010000238.1 GCA_018241045.1 Pseudomonadota bacterium
GAGGCCTCGCTGCGGCGCTTCTACGAGCAGTTGCTCGGCAACGGCTGGCGCGACCAGCCCGAGATGCGCAAGCTGCTGCATGACGCACACAAGGGCAACATGCGCCGCCCTTCGGAAGCGGCCAGCGCCGACCTGATGGCCTTCGTCGCCTACTACGAGCACCACGTGGCCCAGAACCAGCGCAACAAGACGCTCGACGCCCAGGTCCGCACGTTTCGGCACAACAGGGAACACTACCAGAAGATCACGGCCAATCTGCTGCCGATCCTCTCGATGCTCACTTCGGGCGACCTGGGCCGCAGCCTGTCGCCCGACCCGTTCGATGCGGACGACGAACGCCCGATCATGAACTTCGAGAAGATCGAACGCGGCGGCCACGTCCTCTACATGTGTCTGGATTCGCTGCCGGATCCTTCGGTGGCCTCCGCCATCGGCGCGCTGGCCCTGGCCGACCAGGCCGCGCGCGCGGGCATGCGCTACAACCTCGGCACCTACCAGCGCATCTCGCTGTTCGTGGATGAAGTCTCGAACGTCATCAACCAGCCGCTGATCGAGATCCTCAACAAGGGCGCCGAGGGCGGCATCTTCACGACCTGCGCGATGCAGACCCTGGCCGACCTGGCCAAGCGCCTCGGCAGCGAGGACGCTGCGCGCATGGCGGTCGGAAACCTGAACAACCTGATCGCCCTGCGCACCAAAGACCGGCCGACGCAGGACTTCGTCACCGAGACCTTCGGCAAGACCGCCATCCATACGGTGCGCGTCGGCCTGAGCCACGGCGCCGACGCGCACCTGGGAGACTTCTCATCGAGCTATTCGACGCAACTCACAGAGAGCTTCGAGGAGGTGGTGCCCGCCGAGGTACTGGGCAAGCTGCCCAATCTGCAGTACTTCGCATCGGTATCGGGCGGACGCATCATCAAGGGCCGCTTCCCGATCATCGACCCCGATCTTGACGCCGACGTTCATACTGAAGAGGTCGCGGCATGATCCGTGCCGTCGCAGTCGTCTCCCTGGTAATGCTGCTCGTGCTGGTGCTCTACGTACCCTCGGCGCATCCGCCGGTGCGCTTCCTGGGGCAGCTGCGCAGCGAGCACGAAGCGGCCGTCGCGTTCTGGGGACCGCAGCCGGCCCATCGGATGCTGGATCGCGCAATGCGCCTGCAGTCGGATGCGGCGCAAGCCAGTCCGCTGCCAGCGGCCCGCGACATGCCCCGAACGCCCGGCATCAACGGCGCGGTGGCGGTCGAGATGGCCACGGTCAACCAGCGCCTGTTCGACAACCCTTACTTCCGTTCGGTGGACGCCCTGCTCATGCTCGCGAGCTATCGCCTGTCGAGCCTGCTCGAATGGCTGCCCTGGCTGCTCCCCCTGGTGCTGGTCGCGGCCACCGACGGCGCGCTGGTGCGCGTCATCCGGTCCAAGGAATTCCTGCAGCACGACCCCGAGATGTTCGCCGTGTGGTGCTCGCTGCTGATCATCACCGCCTGCTCCACCATCGTCGCCTTCGTGTTGCCGGTGCACCTGCATCCGGCATCGTTGGCCGGGTTTCCCATCGCAATGGCCGTGCTGCTCGGCCGCGCCATCGCTCATTTCCACCGACGCGCCTGAGCCGGGGGAACCCGCTACAACTCCGCCTCTGCCATCAGTTCGGTGACCGTCATGTCCATCGCGCGCGCAATGCGAACGATGGAGACGAGGCCGGGATTCTGGACTCCGCGCTCGATGCTGCTCATGTAGGAACGGTCCACGGCGCTGACGTGCGCGAGATCCTCCTGGGAGATGCCTCGCGCGCGCCGGCTTCGGCGAATGGCATCGCCCAGTGCAGTGAGCACAGGGTCGTGGGCGTGCCGTGGCGAGGAAATAGGCATTCCCGCATAGTGGATTTATGATGGCAATCGCACCACGGACGATCACCCACAGAATTTTCAGCAGATCTTCCTGGCGCATGGGTTTCATCCTCGAACCACACCACCCTTGCGAAGGCCCAAGCATGAACACTGCCGGCATCGGCCGCCTACGGGAACTGGCCGAAACCATTGCCGTCGTTTCGCTATCGCACCTGTTGCCCACTACACGCGCGAAACTGCAGACCAACGCGCTTTCCGTGAACGCCTATCCCACCGAATTCGGCGGACTGGTCCATGTAGGCACTGCGCCGCACCGTGCGCCGGTCGAGCACGACCTGGCCCTGATCAGCGAATTGGCGGCGCAGGCGGGAGTCGAATGGCTGCTCTTCGATGCCGAGGCCCCAACCCTCGACGAGCTTCCGCTGTACGCGCCGCAACTGCCCGAAGCCTGACGCGCGCGGAGCCTCGCGTGCCGGACACCATCCGCCTTCACGCCCCGGCCTGTCCGGGCGCCTTGGGACGCTGATCGCGAAACACCCCTCAGAAGAGCGGCATTGCGAGGCGACGTTCGCGCCGCCCGCTCATACCCTACGTCCATGCGCTCATGAGCGTGTTCATTGCACTCCGGGACACGAGGACCGACGCCATGCTGACTGCCATGCCGAACATTCACCTTCCAGACCTGCCATCCGCGGGCGGGATTGACGCCACCGACGTGGTCGAAACCCGCCTGTGGACGGAAGAACACAACTGGCTGTATGCGCTGCTGCGCAGCGGCGACAACGTATCGCCCACGTTCCGCATCCCGGATCTGCTCAGTGCCTGCGTGGCCATCGTCTTCACCCGCGGCGACGCCGCCGAGCGCATTTTCGGATTTCTCGGAACGGATCTGGTCATGCGCTCGCCGACCACGCCGCGCCGACGCGAATCACTGTGGCGATCCCAGTACGAGTTGCTCCATGACCTGCAATGTTCCCCGGTGAACAGGCATCCGAACCCCAAGTTCGGACTCGACCAGATCACCACCGCCTGCGTAGCCCTGTGCCAGCAGGACGATCCATCCGGCGCGGCCGTACTCGGCCAGGCGCGCCGCAACATGGTGGAGCGCCATCTGGTCCAACGCGCGCCGCAACAGCGGCGCTGACCCTGCGGCGTCACGCCGCCCACCCGCACCGACCCGAACGGGCCACGGCTCCCGCCAGCCGCCTCCACGGCCCCACCCGCACTAGACCCTGACCGGCACTGCCGGTCCCCACCCCGCGCCCGCCCTGCGCTCGTCCAGTGGCGGATTGGTCCTGAACACCTTCGGGGGGCTTCGATGCGTCCGGTTGTCGTTTTCGTGTGGTCGATCACGTGTGCCATGCCGGTGCTGGCGACACCGTGCTGGGACACCGCGGCCCAGCGCTACGGCGTGGCGCCGGAGTTGCTCTATGCCATTGCACGCACCGAGTCGAACCTGAACCCGAAGGCGGTGAACCGCGCACATGCGCAACGCACCGGCAGCTACGACATCGGACTGATGCAGATCAACAGCCGGCACCTGCCCAAGCTCGCCGGCTTCGGCATCCGCGAGGCCGATCTCTACGACCCCTGCATCAACCTGCAGGTGGGCGCCTGGCTCATGGCTGACAGCTTCGCCCGCCACGGCATCACCTGGAATGCCGTGGGTGCCTACAACGCCGCTTGCAGCCAGCTCAAGGGCGAGGCCTGCACCAAGGCGCGCGCCACCTACGCCTGGAAGGTGTACCGGCACCTGCCGGCGGTACGTCAGAACCGCACGCCGCTGGCCGCCTGGCCGACCGCCACCACGGTTCCGTCGCAGCGCCGCGACCTGCACGTGAGGGTCGCGCCATGACGCGCAGGACGCACATGCCAGCGTGGCGCCCCAGCGCCGCAGCGTCATGCCTGGCCATCGCGGCGTGCGCGGCGACACCGCCCGCGCCGGTCGCTCCGCCCGCACCGGCAACGCCCATCGCACGGGCACAGCTGGCGCAGCGGGGACATGGCGACGGAGCGGCATTCGCACTGTGCCGCGGCGACGCCTGCCCGCAGCGCACGCCCAAGACCCTGGCACCGGCCGCTGTGCAATCCACAGCCCCGGCCGCGTCGGCAACGCCCGCCTTGCCGAGAAGTGCCGACGTCGAGCTCGAAGAGAGTACTCCGCCGCCCATCGCTTCGGTCCCCGCCAAGGCACCAGAGCCGCCGGCCTTCGAGCAGGTCTCCGTGCACTTCCCGTTCGCAAGCGCGCAGCTGGGGCCGAGCGCCCGCGCGGCGCTGCGCGAGGTAGCGCCGCGGCTGGCCCAGGCGAGCGAGATCACGCTCAGCGGCCGTACCGACAGCACCGGCCCTGCGGCCACGAACGACGGCCTCGCCAAGGCCCGCGCTCAGGCGGTACTGCGCCAACTTCTGGCTCTGTCGCCCGCCATCGCGCCGCGCGTGAGCGTCGACGCGCAAGGCGCGTGCTGTTACGCCGAATCCAACGACAGCCCGGCCGGCCGGGCGAACAACCGCCGCGTCGAGATCCGCTACCGCATCGACGGCCACGACCCGCCCTGAGCGGCAGACAGCCTTCACCAGCACTGGACCCCGGTCCGCCA